>JAZNAI010000108.1:0-3588 GCA_045586465.1 Acutalibacteraceae bacterium
TGCAAAGCAGGGAGGAGTAAAGAGGTTGAACATAAGGTAAGCGAGAGCCGCTGCCTTTGAAATAGCCATAACACCTGCAACCTCAGCTCCTGCGCCCTCCATAAGAGCCAGCTCCTCTTTATCAATGAGATTCTCAAGACCTACAAAGCATACAGCAAGCGTACCTACAACATTTTCCTTTGCAATAAAGCCTGTTACGGCTGCGGCAGCAAGCTGCCAGGAAAGAACACCGACCACGGGAACAAGAATATAAGCAAAAGGTCCTGCTATTGAAGCGAGAATTGAGCTGTCTGCACTTTCGGCAAGACTGAATTTCCAGGTAAATGACTGCATAATCTGAACTGCTGTGTTACATACAAGAATAATTGTTGCTGCCTTTACAATGTATGCCCAACCGCGGGAGCACATTGATTTTACAGCTCTTAATAAAGAAGGCACTTTGTACTCGGGAAGCTCCATAATGAAGAATGACTTTTTCTTGCTGTTGCCCGTAATCTTATTAATGATAAGAGCACCGAAGAAGATTATAACAATACCTGCAAAATACATTAAGGGGCCTACCCACGTTGCATCAGAGAAAAATGCACCTGCAAAAAGAGAAATTACGGGGAGCTTTGCACCGCAGGGCATAAAGGGAGCGAGCATTGCAGTTGCTCTTCTTTCCCTTTCATTACGGATTGTACGGCAAGCCATAACACCGGGAATTGCACAGCCGGTGCCTATAACAAAGGGAATAACGGATTTACCCGAAAGACCTACCTTTTTGAAAATGGGGTCAAGCACAACAGAAACACGTGCCATATATCCGCAGTCTTCAAGGAGCGCTATAAGGAAATACATTACCATAACAAGAGGCAGGAAGCCTACAACGGCACCTACACCGCCGATAATACCGTCAACGAGAAGAGCAAGAAGAAGAGGATGTGCGCCCTCAAGAAGACCTGCTACCCATTCACCGAGCATTTCAATAAGTGTAACAAGTCCGGGAATTACGGTACCGTTTGCAAATTCATAGCCTTCCGCAATCCACACACCGGGACCTGCCTGAGAAATCCAGAACACAAGGAACATTACAACGGCAAAAATCGGAATTCCGAGCCATTTATTTGTAAGCACGGCATCAATTTTATCCTGAGAATTCTTTTTATTTGTGAGAATCTTTCTCTTTTCTACTTCTTTTACTGTCTTATTGACAAAATCAAATCTTCTCTTATCCGCATCCTTGACGGAGGCCTTATCGGTAAGATTTACAATTCCCTGAGAATAGGGAGCTCTTTGTCCCCTTCCGATTACGGATACAGCGGCGCCAATAAGCTCCTTAAGTCCCTCACCTGCAGTTGATGTTGTGCTGATAACGGGACAGCCCAGCTTTTCGCTTAAGAGCTTTTCGTTTATCTTTGTTCCCTTCTTCTTGTTGATATCAGCCTTATTAAGGGCAACAACCACGGGAATACCCAATTCAAGAAGCTGTGTGGTGAAGAAAAGGCTTCTGCTTAAATTGGTGGCATCTACGATATTGATAATAACATCAGGAGAGGCATTCCTGACATAATCGCTTGTAATGCTTTCTTCCGAGGTAAAGGGTGACATTGAATATGCGCCGGGAAGGTCAACGGCAACAAGCTCTTTTCCTTCACAGTAAGACTTTTTTACGGGTGCTTCCTTTTTGTCTACGGTAACACCTGCCCAGTTACCGACCTTTTCATTTTTACCCGTAAGCGCATTATACATAGTAGTCTTGCCGCTGTTGGGATTTCCTGCCAATGCAATTCTCATTTTTTTGCCTCCTGTATGTAAAAAAATAATTCCGTTTTTTGAGTTAGCAGCCGCTAACTGAGTGTCACAAAAAAAAGTAATCCTCTGATTACTCTTTTTATCCTATAATAATAGCTTCGGCAAGTGCATTATCAATTGTGTATCTGCCATCCTTTATGGAAACGACACAACCGCCCTTGATGTGCGAAATAACCGTAATAGGCTCACCTGCGTAACAGCCGAGAGAAAAAAGGAAGTCATCCATTTCCTCATCGTCTGTAAATATGCTTTTTATTAAATATTCTTCTCCCTCAAGGGCATTAAGAAGCGTCATAAATATCTCTCCGAAAAACGGTTAGCAACAACTAACCGACAAGTCTTAAAAAGCAGTTAGCGTTTGCTAACCGAGTAGAATTTTATCACTCCCCCGATAATTTGTCAATACCCAATTTCATTAATATTAAAAATTTTTTTATTTCATTACACGAAATTTTCCTTTTTCTTTACATTGCGGAAAATCTGTGATAAGATTATCTTCAGAGGTGAAGCCTTATAGAACTTTACGAAAATACCCGGGATACCGAAAAGGTGCTTCTGATTTCCGTTGATACGGGTGAATTTGATGCGGAAGTGTCTGTCGGAGAACTGAAAGAACTTGTAAGAACGGCAGGCGGTGAAACCGAAGCCGTGATTATACAGAAAAGACCAAAGCCCGATGCCGTTTCCTTTATAGGCTCGGGAAAGCTCGAGGAAGCAAGAGAAATCTGCGAAAATGCAGAAATTGACCTTGTAATCTGTGACGGTGAATTAACCCCCACTCAGGGACGTGTGCTTGAAAAGATTCTCAAAACAAGAGTAATTGACCGCACGGTGCTTATTCTTGATATTTTTGCAAAAAACGCCCGCAGCGGTGAAGGTAAGCTTCAGGTAGAGCTTGCTCAGTTAAAATATTCTCTCCCCCGTCTTCAGGGACAGGGTACAGCTCTTTCAAGGCTCGGCGGCGGTATCGGCACGAGAGGCCCCGGCGAAACAAAGCTCGAAAGTGACAAGCGCCACATAAGAAGACGTATTCACACCCTTGAAGAAAGCCTTGAGGAGCTTACAAAAAGAAGACAGCGCTACAGAGAAAGACGAAAAAAGGACGGCATTGTCACGGCAGCAATCGTAGGATACACCAATGCAGGCAAGTCCACACTTCTGAACACTCTTACTCAGGCAGATGTACTTGCGGAAAACAAGCTTTTTGCAACTCTTGACCCCACGGCACGCTCAATCCGTCTTCCCGACGGTAGCGAAGTGATGCTTATAGACACGGTAGGCTTTATTTCCCGACTCCCCCACTTTCTTGTTGAGGCATTCAAGTCTACACTTGAAGAGGCAACAAATGCGGATATACTCATAATTCTGTGCGACGCCTCCGACCCCGAATGTGAGGCTCAGCTTGAGGTTACAAAGGAAATATTAAGGGAGCTCGGCGGTGAAGGTAAGCCCGTAATCACAGTTTATAACAAGTGCGATATTGCAGACTCATATCTTTTACCCGTAACAAAAAATACGGTAAAGATATCCGCCCTTAACGGAGTCGGCATCAATTCGCTTCTTGAGTGCATTGCGGAAAATATGCCTGCGAACAAAAAGAGAGTGCTTCTTCTTGTTCCCTTCAGTGAGGGCTCACTCACCAACGAAATAAGAAAAACGTCAAGAATACTCAGAGAAGAGTACCGCCCCGAGGGTGTGTTCTTTGATGCGGTTGTTGACTTACAGATTATGTATAAAATATTAGATTATATTACAACAGAAAAGGAAGATGAAAAATGAAAAGATATCTTATTA
>JAZNAI010000109.1:0-6857 GCA_045586465.1 Acutalibacteraceae bacterium
CTGACGAAAATAATGCTCAGGCAAAGATTCTTGAGGTATCTGCAAAAATAAAAGAAGCGAAAGAGACAAAGTCTTATGAAAACATGAGCGAATTCAGAAATGAGCTTAAATCACTCAAGCAGACAAAATCCGTTATTAAGCAGAAAATCCGGGTTGCAGAACGTCAATACTCAATTTATTGCCGTGCTGTAAAACCCTATATAGACTCACAAAGAATCATTGCGCAGGCTGAAAGTTACCGAAAATTCAATGAAATCGAGCAGAAAAACAAACCGTGGAGCAAATGAACAGGTTCATTAAAAGCAGGCAATGAAAATAAACCACATCCTATGGTATAATGAAACCATAGGAGGTTTGTGTTATATCGGACATGTGGAAGTATTGCTTCGAATTTTGACAACATTAACTTTTTATGTTACCATGGTTACGGTGATTTTATGATTTCTTTCAAATGGAACAACACGAATTTCAATCTTGTACAGTGCGGAAGAGGTGTATTCAAAAATGATATGCCCGGTCACAGTCACTCAAAAAACAGCTATGAGCTTCATTATATCATTGACGGCGAAGGTGTGCTGACGACAGACTGCAAGACTTATCCTCTTTCAAAAGGTAACTTCTTTGTAACAGGACCTAATGTGTACCATCAGCAATCTACAAATCCCGAAAAACCTTTGACGGAAATTTATCTGTACCTTCAGATATCGGAAAAGAAAAACAACGATCTTCTTGTTTCTTCGTTTCTCAATACACACTTCTGCTTTCTTGAAAGAACGGATTTCGGATACATCTTTGAGGAAATTCTTTCTGAATGTGACGGAGCAAATTTCGGTTATGTTAGCGCAACAGGTGCATTACTTCAACTGCTTCTTACCAGAATAACCAGAGCTTATGTGCCGCAAATCAGCCGCATTTCAAAGGTTGCGGACACAATAAATGACAGATGCTTTTTTATGATTGAGTATGCCTTTATCAATAATCCTTCTATAACTCTGCGCGAACTTTCGGACACCATAGGACTTTGCGAAAGACAGACGCAGAGACTCTTGAGTAAATATTACGGAAAAACTTTCCGTGAAAAGAAAAAAGAAGCAATGAAAGAGGCAATGACAAAGTAGAAAATTACTCCCGAGGTACAAACCCTCGGGAGTGATTTTATTTAGTAGAATAATTTTGCATATACATCAAAATTGTCATTTATTCCGGCATTGTCAATAATGGACTTTACTGTCGCATTACGCTTTGCATCAATGTAAACTGTTTTATTATCGTAATCGTTTTCACCAACACGGTTCATACCTACACCGCAAGCATTTTCAAGCACGTTGTACTTTACGGTATAACCTGAAGTCTGCTCATCCATATATATACCGCTTGTACCGTAATCTGCCCACTGTGGAAGAACTATATCGTGGATATAGTTGCCGCTCATTTCAGAATCGGGCTGTTTTGAAAGAGTGTAGATACCGCCTGCATCACAAAGAATCTGACTTGTATGATGAATTTCATTGTTGAGAATACGGTTATTTCTCATAGCATTATCGTCACTTGACCAACCGAAGCCTACAGAAATGCCTGTGTAGGGTGCATATGAAATTTCATTGTTTGCAATAAGAATATCTCTCGGATAACCTGCACCAATACCCACAGAGCTTTCATAATCTGTACCGATGTGCATAATGCGGTTGTTGACTATTCTGTCCCCTGTACATATGTCAGACTCATCATCGGGGTTATATACAACATGAATGTCTGTGTTTTCATCAACAACAAATTTTCCTGCCATTACACCGCTTCCGCTGATGTTCTGAATGAGATTATCCTGAATAACGGAATCTTTTGTGCCGTAATGCAAATCGATACCTGCTGCACCCATATTTTCCACGGTGCAGTTTTTCATTGTAAAATTCTCTGTATCGGCAACATATACTGAGGCAGCCGGTCTTAAAACACCCATGTCATTAGTTTTGAAAATGCAGTAATTTGCATACATACCTGCCTGAATATCAACAAGACCCTCTTCTGATGGTACTGTCCAGTTGCTGTATCTGAAAGTGATTCCCTCAAATGAAAGATTCTTTATCTTGCTGTTGTTATTCGGCTTTACAATAATGAGGTTTTCAAGTCTCGGAGCAATTACAGATGAAGAGTTTATATCTGTGTTTTCTGGGAGTTTAATATAAACGGTATCGGTGCTTTCGTCCAGATACCACTCGTTATCCTCGTCGATAAGCTCATAGGCGTTTTCGATGTAATAAACAAAATTGTAAGTATTCATATGAGAATAGCCGTCAATATTGGGATGAAGACGGTTGAATATCAGGCGGTTTTCGTTGTCCTGAATTCTTATGGTGGTTATGCCGTCTTTGGTGTCGGCTGATTTCACACGAAGAACATTTTTAACCCAGGCGGTAAGAATATGAAGTTCAACATCTGTAAGGTTATTAAAATCCCGGAACTCATCTGCATTAAGATAAATTTCACCGTAATCTGCAGGAACAAGTGAATCCTCGCCCCAATAGTTCAGATGCTCGGGAATCATTGTACCGTCTGCGTTGAATCTTGACGCACCGACTATTCTTGTGGAAAAATCAGTGTTACTTCTTGCCCTTGTCATTTTTACGCCGTCAACATATAACTGACGGAAGTTCACACCATCGGGAACCTTTGCACTATAAATATTCTTTTCGCTGTCGTGTAAAGAAAAGTTTTCAATTTCCCTGCCACCGCTTATAACCGTATTTCCGCTGCCGATATATTTAACGGAAAATCCGTTTGTGGCACTGTCTCTCTCGTCAAAAGTAAGTGTGTTTTCAAGAACATACTCACCGTCAGAAATATGAACTATAATATTGCCTGTCATATCGGCTGTAAGCTTTCTTACTTCATCTCTTGCCCTTTCAATCGTAGCAAAAGGGGCATCTTTACTGCCGTCATTGCTGTCATCGCCTGTCATGCTTACATAGTATTCAGTCATAACGGGTCCCTCCTTGTTAATAACTCCTGCAAAATCTACAGTGCCCATCACAGACATAATAAATACAATCATTGCGGTGATTATTTTCTTGATACCGTAAAACATAATCATCTTCCTTTCAAGGTCTATAAATACATTTTATCATACTTAAAGCATATAAAACACGACATCTTATCGAAAATCAAGTCGTGTTATGTTCCGCTTTTTATGGTATTATGTTTATTGTAAAACGTAAAAAGAGGTGTTAATGTGCTAATATTTCAAAAAATCAAAATTTTGATTAGTATTATGCTATGCTTAATTATCGGAGGAAACTTTTTTCCGGGCACACTTAATCTGATCAGAGCAGGAGATGTTGATATGATTGAAAACGACCACACAAAGGCCTTTGCCACGGAGTACACGGAGCTTGTGCCCTATGCAAGAAAGCACGAAGATACAATAAGCTGGTTTGACGGCATGGTCAGCGGCAACGGTGAAAACGGCGTTGTTGTTGCAGGTTCACCATATAGTGACAGTTATATTTATAACAATATCCATTTCCTTATGCCCTCAAATGACCCAAGATATACTCCCGATGAGGTAACAGGTCAGCTTCACGATGCAAGACAGAATGTCATAAACGGTAATGCTGCATGGGATTGTGACGGCAGACAATCCACATATTTTTATGCGTACCATCCCTCACACGTTTTAAGAACAGACAGTACAAAGCTTCCCTACTTCAACTATATCCGCTGGACTGATTATGAAACTGCAGAGTTGGGTGTGAAATACACCGATATCCGAGGAACATGGGAAAGAACAACATTTTCATCAAGAGAAGATAATGTTACAATCACAAAAATCTCTCAATCATCCCGTGGTGCAAAAATCAATATGACTCTTTCCCTTCAGGATTGCTGGTCTCTGCGTGGTTTCGGCAACGGAGACGAAAAGAATATGCAATACAAAAAGCTTGTTGATAACGACGCTTCATATATTGCTCTTATAGCCCACTATCCGTCTTATGAGAACAGTGAACTTAAAAACGGCGGTTTCTGCGGTTTCACAAAGGTTATTGTTGTAGGCGGCAAAAAAGAAAGAATTGTCCTCGACTCTACAAATGACAGTGAAAATGTGGCAAAAGAACAGAATGCAGCAATTAAAATTTCAGATGCAGAAGAAGTTTATCTCATCACAAAATCTGACCGTACATACGATATGGGAAAATTTGAAGATTTCAGAGATGCAGAAAAATATGCTCTTTTAGATGAACTTGATACTTATACAACTTCAGTTGCAGAAAAATATACTGTTGACGGTAAATTCAGCTACGAAAAAGCTCTTGCACCTCATGCAGAAGAACAGTCTTCTCTGTTCAACACCGTAAAACTTGAACTTGGTGATGACGGTTATGAGAATGTTGCCAACGAGCATCTTATTGCTCTTCAACAGAAAAGTGACACACTTCTCCCCACTCTTGTAGAGAGAGCATACAATCAGGGCAGATATGCACAAATCTGTTGTGCAGGCACAACCTTCCCGAGACTTTGCGGAATGTGGACAGGTGAATGGAACTCCGGTTGGAGAGGCATTTACACAATGGATGCCAATGTCAATCTCCAGTCATCAGGCATGAACACAGGCAACATTTATGCCGCAGGTGAAAGCTATATTAAATTCGTACTCAAGCAGATTCCCGACTGGGAAGAAAATGCCGCCAAAACCTACGGTATGACCGACGCTATTCAGGTGCCTGTAAACTGTGACGGTGACAGAGCAATGATGGTTGAATACAGCCGTTGGTATCCGTTCCAGTATTGGAATGCAGGGGCATCATGGATGCTTCTTCCCATATATGAATTCTGGCAGTGCTACGGCAACAGAGTAATTGAATATAACGGAGAAAAGCTTGACCTTGAAAAAGATGTTCTTCTTCCCCTTCTTACAAAACAAGCAAACTTCTGGGAACAGCTCTGCACTCCTGAATACTTCACAGACACTGACGGCAATGCAAGATATGAAGAAGGAAAAACAGAACTTCTTGATGGTGAAAAATATCTCATCATCCCCTCTTATTCACCCGAAAACTATCCTCTGGGTGACTACGATTCTACCATTACCGCAAACTCAACCATGGATATTGCCGCAGCAAGAGACGGTCTTCGTATGACAATCGAAATGGAAAAGGTTGTTAAATCAGACGGTTATGAAGAACGAATCGCAAAATGGGAAAATCTTCTTTCTCTTCTTCCTGAATATAAATACGATGAAAGCGGTGCTCTTTGCGAATGGGCAATGGAAGAGTACGAAGAAAACAACAAACACCGTCATATCAGCCATCTTTACCCCGCATGGCCCGCATTTGAAACACAGGATAATCAGGCTCTTGTTGACGCTTGTAATCAGGCTATCGAAAACCGAAACAGAGAAAATCAGGGAGAAGACGATATCGCATCTCACGGTTGGGTGCACAAAGCTCTCGTTGCTGCCAGACTTAAAAATGCCGATTCCTGCTACAACTCCCTTATGGCTCTTATGTCAGATAATATCTATTACACCTCGATGATGACCGACCACAATACCCATGACGGCTGGGGCGTATTCTGTACTGACACAAGCATAGGTACAATCGGTATTATCGACGAAATGCTTCTTTACTCAAACACAGGTGTAATCGAAGCCTTACCTGCACTTCCTGACGAATGGAATGAGGGCAGTATTGAAGGTCTCCGAGCAAGAACAAACGCAGAGGTTGACCTTGAATGGGACAGTAACACTGTAAAACTCACAATCACAAGCGATAAAGCGCAGACAATAAAGGTTCGTGTTTACGACGGTGAAGAGAAGAGCGTATCATTTGATGAAGGCGAAACAAAAGTAATAGTTATTCACAGATAATTCAGCGCAAGATTGACCATTGTGTCGTCAGAAAAGAAGGATAATACGAAGAAATCAATCAGTATAATTTTAGCTCTCGCAATACTTTTTACAACAATGTGCTTTAGTGTTTCAGTTTCAGGCAACGACAGTACCGGTGACAGCACTGTCTCAAAGCCTTTTGCAACTATCAGCAAGGCTGAAATTATGTCCGTACTCTTGACAAGACAAGCGTTGATTCTCCTGAAAGTTTAGCCTTTGAACAAATGCAGAATTATTGCTGAAGTACAGAAGTGAAAATTATTCTTTTTACACTTTTCTAACAAATTTTCGCCTTTGAAAAACCTGAATAGAGAACATAACAAAAATCATATTTTTCTTAATGATGTTTTCCATTGACGAACAGTGGTGGATACCAGATTTTCTACCATTCTTCTAACAAAGTGAAAAATTTGCTATTTTCGAGAAATTAAGTATTATCGGGGATTTGAATTTGTGCTTTGAAACAGCTTATCTGCGCAGGATTACGTTAGATTTTATGTAACGTTTTGCGAAATCGATTGATTACGTTACAAAAAATCCCCTACGAACCAAAAGGTCAGGAGTTCGAATCTCTTGCAGCGCGCCATACCGCAATCCTTGATTTACCAAGGGTTGCGGCTTTTTTATGCCCTGAAATTATTTTTCTTTTAAGAAATAATAACGGCATTTTTCTAACAAAATTCTAACAACTCAAAACCTTTTGGTAAATTCCTGTTTAAACTGCCTTATTCCCAGCAGAATCAGGGAGAAAACTTCTAACATTTACTGAATTCTGAATAGATTCTTGGGCTTTGTTCTTTCTTTTTGTATCCAGATGACCGTAAATATCGATGGTAATTTGTATACCGGAATGACCGAGCCATTCCTTTACATCGTACATCTGAAAGTCATTTGCAAGCAATAAACTTGCACAGCTGTGTCTTAAATCGTGGAGACGAATTACAGGCAGATTATTCTCAATCAGATAGTCTTTAAA
>JAZNAI010000110.1:0-3278 GCA_045586465.1 Acutalibacteraceae bacterium
TTACTGTTGAAAACGTTCGTACCTGTAAGAGATTTCATCCCAGATGCGGAACAAGCTTTATTTTCATTGTTCTTATTACAAACGTGATTATTTCTTCCGTAACGGTTCTTATTTTTCCTGTCCTCAATTCTCCCGATCTGAGACTTATCTGGACTCTTGTTAAGATTCTCGGAATTCTTCCCGTTGTTACGGGTATCAGTTATGAACTTATAAGATATGCAGGAAAGCACGACAATATTATTACTAAAATTTTCTCGGCACCCGGGCTTTGGATGCAGAGAATCACAACTAAAGAGCCTACTGACGATATGATAGAGGTCGCAATTGCATCTATCAAGGCTGTTGTGCCCGGTATGGATAACGATTCCGTTGATGCTGATGAATAACTGGAGAGAGCTTCTTAAGAAGGGTACACAGATTCTCAAAAGTGCAGAAGTTGACGATGCTGAGTTTGATGCTTATCAGCTGATTCTTACGTTCTTCGACGGGGATTCTTCGGAATATATGCTTCATTCGGGAGAATACGTTGACGAAGCTTCGGAAAGTAATTATTTCACGCTGATTGACAGACGTGCATCGGGTGAGCCTTTGCAGTATATCATCGGAAAATGGGATTTTTATAACAGCTCATTTTATGTTGGTGAGGGGGTTCTGATACCCCGTCCCGAAACAGAGGAGCTTGTTGAAAAATGTGTTAAGATAATAAAGGAGCATAATTCCTCTGTAGTTTATGACCTTTGTACGGGAAGCGGATGTATAGGGCTTAGCATTGCAAAAGAGTGTCCCGGTGTTCGTTGCTATCTTTTTGAACTTTATGATAATGCGTTTTCTTATGCGAAAAAAAATCTCGCTGAGATGAACCTTTCAAATGTTGAACTTATAAAGCACGATGTTCTGAAAAGGTATGAGGGAGAAATTCCCTCGGCAGATCTTATTGTTTCTAACCCTCCGTATATTGAATCCTCTGAAATCAGCAGTCTGCAGAGCGAGGTTCTCAGAGAGCCTCTTACTGCACTTGACGGTGGAGATGACGGACTTGTTTTTTACCGTGCCATATATGAAGAGTGGACCGAAAAGCTAAATCACGGCGGTTTCTTTGCGTTTGAGTGCGGTGAAAATCAGACGGAAGATATAATAAAGCTGATGTCAGACCGTTTTAACGGTGTTGCTTATAAAGACATTTACGGAAATGACAGAATTGTTATTTCAAAAAAAATTATAAAGGAGTGACAGTTATGTTAAGATATATTCTTTCATATATGAGCGGAGACGGCGATCCTCTTGAGTTTATAACGATGATCTGTGTAACTGTTTTTGTTACGTTATGCTGTCTTCCTGTTCACGAGGCTGCCCATGCCTGGATGGCAGAAAAGCTCGGTGACTCAACGGGAAGGCTCAGCGGAAGAATTACCTTGAGTCCTTTTGCTCATTTATCTTTTATGGGAACTCTTATGCTGTTTCTCTTCGGCTTCGGTTACGCAAAGCCTGTTCCCGTTAATATCAGAAACTTTAAAAAGAGAAAGCTTTATATGGGGCTTACTGCACTTGCAGGTCCCGTGTCAAACCTTCTTCTTGCAGTAATATTTATAATTATAGGTTATTGCTGTGCATTGTTTTCCTCTGCCGGTGCAATGCAGTCGGTATCTGTTGCCGATATAGCATCTATGTTCTTTGTAAACGTAGGCTATTACAATATCTGCCTCGCTGTATTTAATCTTATTCCGTTTCCGCCTCTTGACGGCTCAAGAATTCTTACAATGTTTTTGCCGGATAAGATTTATTACCGTATAATGCAGTATGAAAGATATCTTTTCTATGCTCTTTTTGCAATTATTTTGCTTTTTAACAGATTACCTGTTTCACCTCTCTCTGCAATTTCCGAGTTTATTTTTAACGGAATCGGCACTTGTATTGAATTTGTTGTTAATCTTATAGCTAAGCTTTTTATGTAAGGAGACTTTATGTCAGCAATTAATTATAAGATTGAGGTATTTGAAGGTCCTATGGATCTGTTGCTTCACCTTATCTCTAAGCATAAACTGAATATTTACGACATTCCCATTGCCATACTTGTTGAGCAGTATCTTGCGGTTGTGGATGAAATGAAGGAAGCTGATCTTGAGGTAGCAAGTGAGTTTCTCGAAATGGCTGCACGCCTGGTTTACATTAAAACCGTCTCACTGCTTCCTGTATACGATGAAGGCGAAAAACTCAGAAAGGAGCTTAGCGGTGAGCTTATCGAGTATGCGGAATGTAAGCGTGTTGCAGAGGCTCTTTCTCAGCAGACGGGCGGTTTTAACTGTATTTCCCGTCCTCAGGAGACCTTTGAGGTTGATATGACCTACAGCCGTGTTCACGATTCACTTGAGCTTCTCGAAGCATATATGAGGGTAGTCGGAAAGCGACTTCGTAAAATTCCGCCTCCTCTTGATTCCTTCAGGGCAATTGTTGTAAAGAAAATTGTTTCCGTATCATCTAAAATTAAAAATATTGTATCGTTTTTATCTATCGGCGGGAAGAGAAGGTTTTCTGATATTATAAGCACCTCGGAGAGCCGTTCGGATATGGTTGCCGCATTTCTTGCAATTCTCGAGCTTGCTAAAACAAAGCACGTTGTTCTGAGCGGAGACGGTCAGAATGTTGAAATTGAACTGATTAAAGTTCCGGAAGGAGAACTGGACTTTGACTGAAAATGCTATTAATCTTAAAAATACCGTTGAAGCAATTATCTTTGCTTCCGGTGAGCCTATAGACAGAATAAGACTTGTCGAATCTCTCGGCTGCAGCCCTGAAAGGCTTGATAATATTCTGAAGGAAATTGCTCTCGAATATGAAGAGAGGGGAAGTGCCGTTCAGCTTCTTTCTCTGGGGGCTGAGGTGCAGTTCGTTACCCGACCCGAATATGCGGCTGCGGTAAGAAACGTTCTTGATATGAAGCGTAATCAGCCTCTTTCAAATGCTGCATTTGAGGTGCTTGCGATTGTTGCTTACAATCAGCCCGTTACAAAGGCTTTTATTGAGCAGGTAAGAGGTGTTGACTGTTCAACTACCGTTACTTCTTTACTTGAAAAAGGATTAATTGAAGAGAGAGGCAGATTAGAGTTACCTGGCAAGCCGCTTTTATATGGCACTACTAAAAACTTTTTAAGATGCTTCGGTATATCAGACTTAAGCGAGCTTCCTGTGTTACCGCATGATCAAAACGGTGTTGATCAACCTGATTTAGGTGAGCAGCTTGAGGTAGAGTGTGTTATAGAAGAAAACTAATAAAATAGGAG
>JAZNAI010000111.1:0-30941 GCA_045586465.1 Acutalibacteraceae bacterium
AAGTTCTTCCGTATTTACGGGAAATTGCGGAAATTGCCTTTTCAGAGCGCTCATTGAAAAGGTCAATTATCTTGCAGTCATCCATATTTCCACCGTCCTTTCACCTGTGAACTACCTTATTCTAAACGGAAATCTCACAAATTTCATCAAATTGTTAAAAGATTGTTGATTTTTTACAAAAGTGTTGACAAACTCTTGTGAAAGGAATACAATGAGTTGGCTTTTGAACAACCCGCGAATTCAGCCTATGGAGGTTATATATTATGGAAACATTGCTCGCTTTGTCCGTTGCTCTTTTTGCAGGACTTATGCTTTCCCGTGTAGCAAAGAAGGTTCAGCTTCCTGCAGTTACCGCATACCTTGTTGCAGGTATTCTTATAGGACCCTATCTTCTCGGTGCTCTGGGCATAAAGGGTCTCGGCTTTATCAGTATGGAGGATATTGATTCCTTCGGTATCATTCCCGACGTTGCTCTGGGCTTTATTGCATTTTCAATCGGAAATGAGTTCAGAATGTCACAGTTAAAGCAGATAGGCAAGCAGGCTACCGTTATCGGTATTCTTCAGGCAGTTGCCGCAACGCTTATTGTTGATGCAGCCTTAATCGGTGTGCATTTCATAATTCCCGAAAAGTTCCCTCTTCCTGCCGCAATTATCCTCGGTGCGGTTGCTTCCGCTACCGCTCCTGCCGCAACACTTATGGTTGTACGTCAGTATAAGGCAAAGGGTCCCGTTACAAGCATCCTTCTTCCCGTTGTTGCACTTGATGACGCTGTAGGTCTTGTTCTTTTCGCAATTTCATTCGGTATTGCAAAGGCAATTCATCTCGGCAATGCAGACCTTGTTTCAGTTATTGTTGAGCCTATTCTTGAGGTTGTTCTTTCTATCGGTCTCGGCGCAGGTATGGGCTTTCTTTTCACCTTCTGCGAAAGATTCTTCCATTCCCGTTCAAAGAGACTTGCAATGTCGGTTACCTTCGTGCTTCTGACGGTTGCTCTTTCAATGCTTGAATTCCATATCGGCGGTATACATATTGCATTCTCCTCACTTCTCTCCTGCATGATGCTCGGTACGGTATTCTGCAACATCTGTGATTTCTCCGAGGAGCTTATGGACAGACTCGACCGCTGGACTGCACCTCTTTACATCCTTTTCTTCGTAATTTCCGGTGCAGAGCTTGAGCTCGCTGTATTTAAGGATTATATGATAGTTCTTATCGGTGTTGTATATATCGTTACACGCTGTATCGGTAAGTACTTCGGTGCATCCCTCAGCGCAAGAGCAACAAAGTGCGATTCAAATATTATCAAGTATCTCGGTATCACTCTTTTCCCCCAGGCAGGTGTTGCTCTCGGTATGGCTATCAAGGCTGAAGCTCTCGGTGAGCCCGGTGCAATTGTTGCAAACATCACTCTTTTCTCAGTTCTCATTTATGAGCTTGTAGGCCCCTTCCTTACAAAGATGGCACTTCAGAAGGCAGGAGAAATTACTCCCGAAGGAAAGACAAGCGCAAGAGACGCAGTTCAGAAAACAGCTCAGTAAACATAAGAAGAAAACGGGAGAGCAATCTCCCGTTTTTTACGTTATTCTGCAAAAGAAAGAGGCAGCTATATAGGTTGTAATATCAGCCGCAAGGGCGGAAGGGATTGTGTGCCTCGTTTTTGTGATGCCGACGCTTCCGTAATAAACAGCAACGGCATAAAATGTGGTTTCACTTGCGCCTGCAATAACGCTTGCGGTTCTGCCTATAAAGGAATCGGGTGAATAATCACGGAAGATTTCCTCTAATACCGAAAGACTTCCGCTGCCCGACAGAGGGGCAATAATACACAGCGGTATTACCTCCTTTGGTATTCCGAGAATACCGCATACCGGGGAAAGAAGCTTTTCGGGAATTTCCAGTGCTCCGGAGGACGAAAGCATTGCCACCGTAAGGCACAGAGCCGTCAGGGCAGGAAGCAGATCCGCAGTCCCCGAAAGAGCTTTTTTTGCTCCTTTAAGGAAAATTTCAAATACGGGCAGTTTATTGATTATACCGTATAATATTACAATGCATACGGTAAAGGGCAGAACGAGATTCTGAAAAGTTTCCATAAGAACACCTTAATCGGTATGTATTTTGTTGACTTGCAAAAAATAATATATTATAATATTTATTTACTAAAGAAATTATTTATTCCCGATAGAAAGGGGGAGTTTTCATGGATAAGTCACAGTTTTTCGGCGACAGCCATGTTTTTTCCCGTTTAACAGATAAATTTAATGAAAACAATCAGATTCCTAAGGGGGACTACAGCCGTTTTCCCGTAAAACCGGGTCTTCGTAATACTGACGGAACCGGTGTTATGGCAGGTCTTACAAAGATATGTAACGTTGAAGGTTATTATATCGACGACGGTGAGCGTGTTCCCAAGCCCGGACGCTTAAGATACAGAGGTATTGACCTTTACGACTTTGTAGGAGGCTGTAAGGCGGATAACAGATTTGGCTTTGAGGAGCTTGTATTCCTTCTTATTTTCGGCTCTCTTCCCACAAAGGAGGAGCTTGAGGGCTTCACGGGTCTTATCTCTGCAAACCGTGAGCTTCCCTTCGATTTCGTTGAGGACGTAATTATGAGAGCACCCTCACCCAACATTATGAATAAAATGGCATCCTCAGTTACCGCTTTATATGCCTATGACGATAATCCCGATGACATTTCCGTTGACAACGTGCTTCGTCAGTCAATCCAGCTTATCGCTCAGCTTCCCGCAATTATGTCATATGCATATCAGGTAAAGAGAAGATTTTTCTACAAGAAAAGTATGTATCTTCATCAGGTAAAGCCCGAGCAGAGGACGGCTGAGGTGGTGCTCCGCTCAATCCGCTCCGACAAGACCTTTACGGAAAAGGAGGCAAAGCTTCTTGACCTTTGCCTTATGATTCACGCAGACCACGGCGGCGGAAACAACTCTACCTTTACAACACGCTGTATCTCCTCAACGGGTACCGATACTTATTCGGCAATCGGTGCAGGTATCGGCTCTCTTAAGGGCTTCCGTCACGGCGGTGCGAATATCAAGGTCACCGAAATGGTTGACGATATTTTTGCAAATGTTAAGGATACCGCTGATGAGGATGAGGTAAGAGCATATCTTCGCAGAATCGTCAGGAAAGAGGTAAACGACAATTCGGGTCTTATTTACGGTATGGGCCACGCAATTTATACTCTTTCCGACCCCCGTGCCGTGCTTCTCAAGCAGAATGCAAAGGAGCTTGCTGAGGAAAACGGTCTTATTAAGGAATGGCAGCTTCTCGATACTATAGAAAGAATTGCTCCTGCAGTTTTCTGTGAGGAAAAGGGCATTCAGAAGCAGATATGCGCAAACGTTGACCTTTATTCCGGTCTTGTTTACAGAACTCTCGGAATTCCCGAGGACCTTTATACTCCTATGTTTGCGGTGGCTCGTGTTGCCGGCTGGTGTGCACACAGGCTTGAAGAGGTTGCAACCTGCTCCAAGATTATGCGTCCTGCATATAAGAGCATCTCCAAGCCTGCCGTATACACGAATCTCGGCGAAAGATAAAAAGGAAAGGTGATTGAAATGAAAGTGAAAGGAAACGCACTTCTTTCCCTTAAGTCCGTAAAGCTTATGTCTTTGGTGCTTTTCGGTCTGCTTCTTATAGTAAGAATCTATCAGACCTTTGCACTTACGGACGGTGAAACGGGCTTTTTTACAAAGAGCAATATAACCGTGCCTCTTATGTTTATACTTTCTGCAGGTGCGGCGGCTGTTATATGTATACTCTGTTATCTTGTAAAGGATTTTCCTTCGGGTGACGTAAAGAAGCGGGTGTCTCCCTTATATTTCGGAGCAGGTCTCTTTTTTGCATTCACTCTTCTTTACGAGGGACTTAAATCCGTAAAGCTTATGATATCAGCAGGCGGCGGTCTTTCCTCTATGAAGGAGGCTGTCGGCGGAAACGTGGGACTTATCGGTGCGGTATTTGCCGTTCTCGGTGCTGCGGCAGTCCTTTTCTCATTATTCTCATATATCAAGACGGGTACGCTTACGGGTAAGCTTAAAATTCCGATGCTTTTCCCCGTTTTGTGGGCATTTGCCGAAACTCTCAGCTTCTTCTCCGTAACGGTAAGCTATATTAAAATTTCTCAGCTTTTCCTTGCAATTTATTCTGCAGCATTTTTAATGCTTTTCCTTTTTGAAAATGCAAGGGTTACAACCGGCATCGGCAGAAAATCAGCCTTATGGGTTTATTATGCTACGGGCATAATTGCCGCAGGACTGTGCTTTGCCACGGGAATTCCCTCTCTTCTTGCAACAATTTTCAAGCCTGAGCTTGTTACGGAATACTGCCCCTTCGAGCTTTATACTCTCGGCGGCGGACTTTATGCCCTTGCTTCTCTGTTTGTAAGAGCCGAGGAAACGGCAGAAATAACTGAAACGTTAACGGAGACTGAATAAAGTGGATTTCTCATTGTTTTTTCAGAACTGTCTTATTGCTGCTCAGCAGGTTGTAATTCTTTACCTTATTGTTGCAGTCGGCTTTATCTGTGACAAAAAGAAGATTTTTACGGAAAAAACCGCAAGAGCCGCAAATGACCTTCTCTTTTATATAATCACTCCCTGCGTCATTATTAATTCCTTCCTTACCACGGAATTTTCCCCCGAAACCTCAAAGGGCTTTCTTCTTGCGGCGATGGGCGGTGCGGTGACGCATATTCTCGGTATTGTACTTGCCGAGCCCTTTTTCAGAAAAAAGGATAACGGCAACAATGCCGTGTTCAAGTTCGCCTGTGTTTACGGAAATATGGGCTATATGGCACTACCTCTTGCAGAGGCGGTGCTGGGCAGCGAGGGTGTATTTTACTGCTCCGCAGGTGTCATTGTTTTTCAGGTTTTTACCTTTACCCACGGAATATGGCAGATAAACAGAGGAAAGGGAGCTGCCGAGAAATTCAACCCCAAAAAGCTGTTTTTCAATCCCGGTGTAATTGCCGTGTGTATAGGTCTTCCTTTCTTCCTTCTCAAAATAAAGCTCCCCGAAATCATAATGTCCCCCGTGTCCTTCATAGGCTCCATGAATACACCTCTTGCGATGCTGATGCTGGGTACTTATATGTCAAATGCGGGACTTAAGACAATTTTTAAGAACAAAGAGCAGTATCTTGTTGCTTTGATAAAAATTATTGCCGTACCTGCTGTATTTTATGTTATAATGAAAACGACGGGTATTCTTACGGGTGCGCTTTTCACCGCCTGTATGATTCAGGCATCGGCTCCCAGTGCAAACAATACCGTTATGTTTGCCGCAAAATACGGCAGAGATACGGGTGTTGCATCAAAAACAGTTGCGTTCGTAAGCTTTGCTTCAATTCTTACAATGCCCGTAATGATAGCCCTTACTCAGGTGTAAAAATGGATAAATTTTTTATGGGACTGCCCTACGGCTTCAGCGCCTTTTCCGATGTCAGCGATTCTCTCATTCCCTGCAGAGCAAAAAGCCGTATTCCCGAAAATGCGAAAACCGTAATATCAATACTTTTTCCCTATTACCTGGGCGAAGAGGCTTATGAGGGCTCTAACGTTTCAAGGTACGCCGTAAGTGAGGATTATCATAATATCACGGGGAAAATAATAAATGAAATAAGGGATAAGCTGAAAGAAGCCTTTCCCGATAATGTCTTTGAGGCATTTGTTGACAATTCACCGCTTCCCGAGGTTCGCTGTGCCGTAAATGCAGGGCTTGGCATTATGGGAATAAATAACCTTTTTATAAGCCCCGCTTACGGGTCGTGGGTCTTTCTCGGTGAAATTGTGACGGACAGAGCTTTTCCCGTTTCGGAAAAAAAGAGCTCTATATGTATCGGATGTATGGAATGTATGTCCGCCTGTCCCGTAGGCGCAATTACGGGAAGGGGTATTATAAAGGAAAAATGCCTCTCCTTTCTTTCACAGAAAAAAGGGGAGCTGGACGAAGAGACCGAAAGACTTATTGAAAAAACGGGCTGTGCCTGGGGCTGTGATATTTGTCAGAAGGTGTGCCCCTATAACAAAAATGCCGAAATTACCCCCATAAAGGAGTTTATCGGCACAGCCGTACCTTTTGTCACAAAGGAGACGGAAATTGAAAACAGAGCCTTTTCCTGGCGAGGAAAGGCGGTTATTGACCGTAATCTGGATATATTAAAATAAAATTAAGATAAATTGTGTAAAGGAGAGCTGTTTATGAAGCTTATTATTGCGATTGTAAACAAGGATGATTCGGGAAAGCTTACAACGAATCTCAACAAGGCAGGTTTTATGTCCACAAAGCTTTCCACCACGGGCGGTTTTCTCAAGGCAGGAAACGTGACCTTCCTTATCGGTATTGAGGAGGATAAGGTTGACGCTTGTCTTGACGTTATGAGAGACTGCTGTTCAAAGCGTACTCAGATGGTAAGCACGGGTGCGGGAAGCCATATGGATCAGTTCTTTACCTCTCTTCCCGTGGAAATTACCGTTGGCGGTGCTACGGTTTTTGTTGTTGATGTTGACAGATTTGTCAAGATGTGAGAAATATGCTTTTTACGGATAAGGAAATACCCGAAAATACAATAAATGCGGTGAATTCCGCAGTAAGGCTGGGCCGTCTTCCCTGCAGTATTTTGCTGTCGGGGGGAAGCAGTGCTCTTCGTGAGAAGTGTGCGCTGGAGCTTGCCTCTGCCGTGCTTTGTACACAGACGGACGAGGCAAATCACGAGCCCTGTATGAGGTGCAGCGCCTGTCTTCGTGTCAGGGCAGGACTTCATCCCGACGTTTTTAAGATTGTACCTGAGGACGGAAAAAAGCTTCTTTCCGTAAAGACAGTCCGTGAAAGCTGCCTTGCAAGGCTTTCCTCTTCTCCCACAGAGGGGCTCGGTAAGGTCTTTGTTTTTCCCGATTGCGATGATATGCAGGCTGTGGTGCAGAATGCCCTGCTCAAATCCGTAGAGGAGCCTCCCGAGGACACTATGTTTATTTTCTGCTGTGACGGCAGGGAAGGACTTCTGACGACGGTTATTTCCCGTCTTACGGAATATCCTTTAGGAGATACTCTTTCCTCAAAGAGCAGAAAAAACGATGAAAAGGTGAATGAAACTGCCGAAAAAATTGCTTTTGCCCTTTGTGACGAGGACGAATTCGGCGTAATGCTCACTTGTGCTCCCATGAACAAAAACAGAAAAATGATGGCATCTGTAGCAGAAAGGCTTATTCTGATAATAAGGGATGCTATGGCAGAGGGAAGCGGTGCGCCCCCTCTTTCGGGCAGCGATATGGCGGCATATTCTCTTTCAAGAAGCTATAAAATATCTTCACTATTGCAAATTAAAGAAGTTTTGGATAAAATAATAGAGGAAGCAGGCCGTAACGCAAATGAAAATCTTCTTATTTCAAGATTTTCCGCCGAAACGGCAAGAATATTGAAGGAAAGAAAATAACAGAAAGGGCAAGAGATTTCTTGCATAACTAATATGGCTGAAATAATTGGCGTCAGATTCAGAAATACAAAAAAGGTTTACTATTTTGATCCTGCCGGTAAAAAGGTGGACGAGGGACAGTACGTTATTGTTGAAACCGTCCGCGGTATTGAGTGCGGTGAATGTGCCGTTGCCAACAAGGAGGTAAGCGAGGAGGTTCTCGTAAAGCCTCTTAAGAGCATAATAAGGGTTGCAAATGCAGAGGACCTTTCCAATATGGAGAAGAATCTCCGTAAGGAGGAAAAGGCATTCTCTATCTGCGAAGAGAAAATCAAGCAGTTCGGACTTGATATGCATCTGCTTGACGTGGAATATACATTTGACGGCTCCAAGGTGCTGTTTTTCTATACAGCGCCCGAAAGAGTAGACTTCAGAGAGCTTGTAAAGTGCCTTGCCTCAGTTTTCAAGGTAAGAATAGAGCTTCGTCAGATAGGTGTTCGTGACGAGGCTAAGCTTCTCGGGGGACTCGGTATATGCGGAAGAGGCTTCTGCTGTAAGGAATTTTTACACGATTTCCAGCCCGTTTCCATAAAAATGGCTAAGGAGCAGGGTCTTTCTCTTAATCCCGTAAAAATCAGCGGCACCTGCGGAAGACTTATGTGCTGTCTCAAGTACGAGCAGTCCTCTTACGAATATCTTCTTAAAATCACACCCAAAATCGGTGCGCTTGTTGAGACCCCCGACGGTAAGGGAGAGGTTGTTGACAACAATCTTCTTACAGGTATGCTCAAGGTCCGTCTTGACCGCAACCCCGATGCCGCACCCGGTAAATACAACCGCAAAGACGTAAAGATCATAAGGGATGCACAGATAAAACTCAACCGTGAGGAAATCGCAGCTCTTAAAGATATTGAATAAGAAAGAAAATTTTTTAAAAACATATTGAAATTTTCTTTTAATGTGCTACAATTAAGAAAAACTCAAAAGGAGGAAAATCAAATGTCATACAAAATTACAGACGCTTGTATCGCTTGCGGCGCTTGTGCAGCAGAATGCCCCGTAGAGGCTATCTCCGAAGGCGATATCTATGTTATCGATGAGGATGCTTGCATCGAATGCGGTGCTTGTGCAGACGCTTGCCCCGTAGAGGCTCCCGTACAGGAATAATTAAAACATAAATGTTCAACGTCCCGTCTTATGGCGGGACGTTGTTTTTTGTGTCTGAGATTAATAATCATATACGTTGGAGTATTTTGTTCTGGGCTCGGAGGGCTTGTATTCTCCGATTTTTATGCTGACGGATTTTGTCTCTCCCGAGGAAAAGTAGGTGATATTCGATTTGTCGCCTGCTTTTTTCTCCGCAAGGTATTGTGCAATATCCTCGGCGGAGGCAATTGTTTTATTGCCGAGCTTTGTTATTACGTCACCTGAACGAAGTCCTGCTTCATAGCAGGGAGAATCCTTATCGAGAGCCACAATATAGCAGCCCATAGGTATCGAGTTGCGGTTTGCCATAACAGACGTTACCGTCTGTACGGTGATGCCCAGCGACGGCTTGCCCTTTACATAACCGAAAATAATGATGTCCGAAATCATAGGCTTTACGTCGTCAATGGGGATGCAAAAGCCCAGTCCTTCAATCTTGTCAGAAGCATATTTTGCGCTGGCAATTCCCACAACCTCACCCTTTGTGTTATATACGGGGCCGCCCGAGTTGCCGTTGTTTATGGCGGCGTTGGTCTGGAACATATTTACATTTTCTCCGCTTTCAAGTGTAACAAGACGGCTCAGGTGGCTAACAATTCCGTCGGTATAGGTGTATGAAAGCTCTCCGAGAGCGTTACCGATAACGAGGATGTCATCTCCTACGCTGAGATCGGAGGATTTTCCCATTTTTGCTGCTGCGGTGTCTGCCTTTATTTTGATTACCGCAAAGTCATTTGAGGGCTCGCTGCCTACCAGCTCCGCTTTATATTCCTTTCCGTTATAGTCTGTGACGGTTATTTCCTCGGCATGCTCTATAACGTGATGGTTTGTGACTATATAACCGTTATCCGATACACAAAAACCCGTGCCTGACATTTTGGCAGGACGGTAGTAGGAGCCGAGAATTGAGGAATAATACTGCTTCCACGATGACGTTATTGTCACGACGCTGTTTACTCCTTCAGCGTATATATCACCCTTTGAAAGGGTATTTCCGGGCTTTTCGGCAGGGACATATACCGTTACGGTTTCGGGAGGTCTTGCCGCAGTTGTTTCCTCAGAATTTGTCACGGCTTCGGATTCTGCCTCCGTGACGGAAACAGCAGGTGCCCCGGTGGTCTCTTCAATGACGAATTCCTGTGCTGTGGTTTCCTCGGGAGCGCTGTAAAGGATGCTGAACATAAAAAATGCTCCTCCGGCACCCGATGCGGCGCTTACAAGTATACATATCACAAGAATTACTGCAAACGCACCCAACGGAAATCTCTGCTTATTGCGTTTTCTCATATTATCTTCCCCTTTTTTATGAAATAAGCAGAAAAACTTAAATGAGCTTAT
The DNA here is from genome assembly GCA_045586465.1 of Acutalibacteraceae bacterium. Classification (GTDB taxonomy): domain Bacteria; phylum Bacillota; class Clostridia; order Oscillospirales; family Acutalibacteraceae; genus RUG806. The sequence goes on from JAZNAI010000111.1 coordinate 9,982, forward strand.
ACATCGTTGATGCGCTTTCCTTGGTTGCATATTCCGAAATGGTTACAACCTCAGCTTTTATATGGTTTGAGCCCATCTGAATGTCAATAACATCGCCGACCTTGATTTCATAAGAGGCACGTGCGACCTTGCCGTTTACCTCAACGTGCTTTGCATCGCACAGCTCGTTGGCAACGGTTCTTCTTTTTACAAGACGTGAAACCTTGAGATATTTGTCAAGTCTCATTGCTGTTACTCCTTTTTTATGCTGTTTCGGCACCATCCCTCGGGAAGGTGCCGTTTTTTTTGTTAATTCAAAAAGCCCTGAATAATAATTTCCTCAGCCTCTTCGGGAGTCATACCGAAGGTCATTAATTTAAGAAGCTGTTCGTTGTTGATTCTGCCGATAGCCGCCTCGTGAATAATTGCAGCCTCTGCGTGGTTTGCCGCAATTTCGGGGATTGAGCGGATACCTGCATTGTCCATAATAATTGAGTCGCACTGTACGTGTGCCGAGCAGGGAGCATTTCCTACTGCCTTGGGGTAGAAAACCTGCTTTGAATCGTCCTTTGCAACGGAACGGGAGATAATCTGTGCCGAAGCTCCTTCTCCGTTCAGCTCAATCGTCATATCCGAATCCGCAATCTGACTGCCGTGGGTCATAAGACGCTCGGTTACTATGAATTTCGCATTTTTGCCGAGCTGTGCTATAGTGTTTCTCTTAGTGGAGTCAACACCCTTTATCTGCACGGATTCCATTTCGCAGACGGAATTTTCATCCATATAAACTGCTGTTTCAGGGTTGAGTATCTTTTCGCCGGTGCCCTCACCCTCGCCGTAGTGCTTTTCAATGTATACAACACGTGCATTCTTGCCGATAAAGAAGCGGTGAATGCCCTCGTGGCGGCTTTCGTTGCAGCCGGAGTTATGAATTCCGCAGCCTGCAATTATGGTTACGTCCGCATTTTCTCCGATATAAAAATCATTGTATACCTTATCGGAAACGCCTTCCTCGGTAATGATTACGGGGATATATATCTTTTCGCCCTTTGTTTCGGGAAGAACGGTGATATCAATGCCGGGCTTGTCGGTTTTGTTGGTTATCTGTACCTTTTCGTTGGTGCTTCTTTCAACACCCTGACCGTTTTTTCTTATGTTGTAGGTAGCACCTACGGGGATTGAAGAAAAATCGGAAATTCTGTCAAGCAGGTTCTTGTCTGTGATATTAAGCATTGCTGTCACCTCTCAATGAGCATTTGCTGTCAAATTCTCCCAGAAGTGTGGGGAGAATTTCTTCTTTTGTGCCGAATGAACGGATTTTTCCGTCGGCGATAACAAGAATATCGTCTGCAAGCTGCATAATTCTCTCCTGATGGGAGATTATCATAACGCTTTCGTTTCTTTCTGCTGCAATATCCCTGAAGGACTGAACGAGCATTGAAAAGCTCCAGAGGTCAATTCCTGCCTCAGGCTCGTCATATATTGCAAGACCTAAATCTCTTGCCATAAGGGTTGCGATTTCGATTCTCTTTACCTCACCGCCCGAAAGGGATGTGTCCACCTCACGGTTGAGATAGTCCATTGAGCAAAGTCCCACTCTTGTAAGGTAAGAGCAGCACTCATTTTCAGGTAAATCGCTGCCGTGAGCTAAGGATAAGAGCTTTCTTACGGTAAGCCCCTTAAAGCGGGGAGGCTGCTGAAAAGCATAGCCTATGCCGAGTTTTGCTCTTTCTGTTATTGAAAGATTTGTTATATCCGTTCCGTTATATAAAATCTGTCCCTTTGTGGGCTTTTCTATGCCCATTATAAGACGTGCAAGGGTTGATTTGCCGCCGCCGTTGGGACCCGTTATTACAAGGAATTTCCCGTCCTCGAGAGTAAAGGAAACGTCCTCTATTATTTCAAGGCTACCGCCGCCGTTATCATTTTCAACGGTAAAGCCTATGTTTTTAACTTCTAACATCAGTTGCTCCTAAAAATAAAATCTGTAAACGAGAATTCCTGCAATAATAACGTGAAGGACAATCATTGCAGGAAGTCCTCTCATAAAAATTTTATGCCGTGTTTTGTGGCGTATAATTTTCATTGTGATAAATTCTGCCGCCGCACCGCCTATAAGCCCCGTAACAAGAAGCACCTTTTCGGGGATTCTCATTCTCGGAAACAGCTTTGCCGCAAGCTTATCGTATACGGTAATTATTGCCGTTATTGCGGAAATTACAATAAAATATTCAGCCATTACAGCTCAACCTTGACAATACATTCGCCCTTGCCTGCATATACGGACAGAATGTTATCCTTATACTTCCAGCCCTTTGTGGAATATACCTTCTTAGGCTCCGAGGGGAGATAAATAAGAGTGGGAGCCTTTATTGTGCTTGAACCCGTATAGGAAAGAGTAAACTCCCTGTTTTTTCTGTCGTAGGAATAGCCCTTGATTTCACCTGCTACGGCAATGGGCAGAGGACGGCAGATAACGTTCATAATCTCACTGTTTTCAAAGCCGCCGAAATAGTGCCAGTAGGTGTGGCTCCACTTGTTATTGTCAAATTTCTCAATAAGATGCTCGAGTGCGGGATACTCGTCGCTTCCGGGGACCATACCGCCCCATTCGCCCACAAGCACGGGAACGTCCATTCTTTCCTGGGTTCTCTTATGCTCGTCGAAAATGAAGTCGATTCTGTAAGGACTTGCATTGTTCGTAAGGGGAGTGTCAACGGTTATGTCATAGCCGTGGGGGGAGAAAATGTGATTTTCCTCACGTGTACCGTCCTTGTAAACAATTCTCGGAACCGAGCAGGGAATACCGAGATTTGAGAAATAACAGTTTTCGGAGAAGATAATGCCTGTTTTGTCAATCTTTCTTATAGCTTCTGCTGCGGCTACAAGGAAGGGATAATATCTTTTTGTATCGAATTCGTACATAAGGTCCTTTGTCTTGCCGAGGATTCCTCTGTACACCTTATGGTCATCCGCAACGGAAAGCATCTGCATAACTTCCTTTGAGAGTGCGTCCTTTATGAGCTTCTTTCTGTCAACACGCTTGTTGAAAAGAATAGTTCCCACACCGTTCTTTACGAGATCACGGAACATTTTTCCGCCGGGTGTGCCGGGGAAGGGCTCATTGAATACGTCGTAGCCGAGAATGCATTTGCAGTCCTTGATGTAATCTGCGGTAAAGGTCAGCATATCGCAGAAGCGGTCACGAAGTCCTCTTCCTTCAAACTCTTTGTTTTCCCAGAAGGCGTCAAAGGCTTTATGTATATCCTTATGGAAGAAATAGCCCTCAGCCCATATAAGAAGCTGCTTGCTCTGCTTTTTTGTGTGTAGGCAAGCCCATTGGGGTGCACCGTCGCCTGCAGACATACAGAACCAGCTGAAAAGGTCCTGATGCCAATCAACATAAACATACATTTCGTGCTTTTCGCAGAGCTTAAGGATTGCCTTATATCCGTCAAGATACTCGGTGTTGTATTTGCCGGGCTCGGGCTCGATTCCCGCCCAGGTAAGTCCCAGTCTTATTACGTTCATACCCTTTTTCTTAAGAGCCTTGAGTACGTCCTCGGTAAGGTCGGTTTTGTATCTTATAACGCCGTCTTCATCCTTTTCGATGCCCTTGTAAACGAAATTAATTCCGTTAAAAATTCGCTCTCTTCCGTTGTCGTCTATAAGTCTTTTGCCTGCTACTGATATAGTGTTCATAGTAAGCACCTCTAACAAAAAAATATTATTCATAATGATATTAACATTAAAAGAAATTATTGTCAACATAAACAGAAGGAACGGGAGCATAATTTGCTTCCGTTCCTTATCTGCTGTTTTTTTTGTTTTTTAGCTTAAAATGCCGAAACTGTCATAGCTATAACCACCGAGGCGGTGAAAACACCGGAAATCACGGCAGCGGAAACAATTTCCCATCTGTTCGACCTTATAAAGCGTTTCATAAATTTATCTCCGTTCTGCACAAAAGAGTGCAAAAATAATTGTGCGTAATTTATAAGCCTCACGCATAATACAACAAAAAACTGTGTTTGTCTACACTAAAATGATTACAAATGGTTACAGATTTTGCGTGCTTCCGAAAAACTCGGAAAGTGTAATAATTTCTTTGTAAAAGCAAAAAAATTTTTGTATAAACTGACAAATTCGGCACACAATATGTATGAGCAAAAATTGAAAGGAGTACAAAATAATGGATTTTACAGAAAAAGAAAGAACATGGCTTGAGGAGCTTAAAAGCCACGAAAAGCTCTGCATTGAAAAGTACAAAAGACACTCGGAATGCGCTCACGACGAGCAGCTTAAAAGCCTTTTTTCCGACCTTAAAAATGCAGAAACCGAGCACCTTAATTCCCTCGAGCAGATCGGTATGGGTACCGTCCCTCCCGTCAACTGCGAGGAGAAGCCTCTGCCCTCGTTTACCGCAAAATACAAGGCAATGCTGTGCCCCGAAAAGACTGCCGATATGTATTTATGTACCGATGTGCTGTCCGGGGAAAAACAGGTGTCTCACTTATATGATACTGCAGCCTTCGAATTCCGTGACCAAAATATCCGAACCTTCCTGAATCACATTCAGAAGGAGGAGCAGACCCACGGGAAAATGATTTACGACTATATGTCGGCAAACGGAATGTATTAAATCTTAATTTGTCATTGCCGGGGACGGTGCCTTTTGCAAGGTAATATGTAAGAGGTAACAGTAAAGAGTTTTTTTGAGGGGAACAGATTCTGTCCTGCCTTGTAGGGGATGGCGTCCCCGACATCCCGCAAGAAGATAGCTTGTTATATGGATAAAGTGTTGAAAAAGACACATTTTTTGTGTCCTGAAGGGCATAAATCAGACAATCAATTTTCCCGCAGACGGGACGTCGGGGACGCCGTCCCCTACAAAGCAAGGTAACGGCACAGTCCCCACGGTTGATTGTTTTAAGCAGTAAGCCGTTATTTGTTGTTTTTTACTAAATTTTCTCTTTTTATTTTTATATGAGAATTTTATATACAATAATTGAAATTTCCGTTTTTGTGTGGTAAAATCGAGAATGTATAAGTATAATTCTATCTTTGCACCCCGATTTTCATAAAAACGGGTGCAGGAAAAGGAGAGAAATCTATGAAAAAACACAGAATGACAACGAAGGCTCTCTCAGTGCTTCTTACCGTTATTATGTTGTTCACAACAATTTCGGTAGGCATCATTGTGCCCGAGGCAAACCTCACTGCATCCGCAGCAGAGGTGGTAGACAAACCTTGTGACTCCTATGAGAAAATCGAGGCTGCTATCGTCGCTGCAAATGCAGACCCTTCGAAGGTCTATAAAATCAGACTCACGGCTACCATAACCAACGGAACCAGTGCAACTGAAAATACGGGTGGTGCTGTTGAAAAGTTTACGCCCATTGAAGGTAATGTTCTTTTTGATTTCAATGGCCATGATCTTGCGTTTATGTTTCACAAAAGTGGTGGATATAATGATAAGTCACATTTTGAGGTGCAGCTCCCTTCAGAAAATGCTGTGGATAATGTTTGGCATGTTTTGAAGGACACTGTTCCCAATTCTATGTTTACTGTTGCTAGTAGCGGTACATTACAGATCATAAATTCCAGCACTACAGATGCCAGAATGACAGTTTCAACAACTCTTAAGAACACATCCGGAAGTGGAGATGACAGGGGTCATCAGACATCATCGAGCCTTATTTCAAGTGCCGGTACTCTCATTTTGGGTGAAAACGGAATAGATACAAACAGTAATTTTACTCTTAGTTCTTATTCTGCTGTTCTCAATACAAGCTCTCAGAGCAGCGGCTCAAAAAACGGTGCGAATGCATCCGCTTTTGCTGTTACTGTCAATGGATCGAATGCTGTATTCAAAATGTATGGCGGTGCAATAGAAGCAAGTGGTGATCTGGTTTCCAGAAGAACGGCTACTTCTTATCTTTGTGTAATCGGTTTGAACGTAAAGTCCTGTGCTTCTGCTGAAATTTACGGTGGTTCGATTAGTACCGAGGATCTTTCTGTTGATAATACGAGAGAAGATAATGCAAAGGCAGATTCTCAGTTTGTTGCAACAGCAATAAGATGTTCATCGCCTAATTTGTATATTTTTAACGTCAAATCCAAAGCCGGTGCATATACGGCTTCAAACTCCGGCGACGATGATAATGTCCGTTTTTATGTTAGTAACATTTACTCTACTGTAGACAGCTCAAGCGAAACTGCTGTATCTAATGCTGCCCATGTTTATGGTGGTGATTTCAGTTATTCAAACTCTGCTGAGAACGGAAATGCTGTAGCGTATATTGATGGTTATATTGCAAGAGGACCTTTCAAGATGGTAAACGGCGGTAATCTTGATTACTATGATGATAGTATGAAAGATTACGGATATACTCTCGTAAATAATAACAAGAATGGCGGCTCAAGGAACAACGGTTCTTCTGTAAAGGTTTTTTCTGTTTTTGCAAATGGTGATTCGACAACAAGAAACGGTTTAGAGATTTTCTCGTATAATACTTTCCGTGGTTATCTTGATTCTTATTCCGAAACTTCTGACGGTTATTTTGATGATTCTCTCATTACCAATGGAAATGCAGGTGTGCCTGCTGCCGGAAAGTATTTCCGTAACGCGTATATCCACAACGGCTGGACGGGTAAAACACATCCCGGAAATGCATACAGCACTTCAACAAATACCCCCGGAAACTCCGGAGTTCAGACAGCCGGCGGATCTCTTTTCCTTGCGCCTACGTGGACACCTACTGTTTATAACATAGAATACAATCTCAGTGACAGTACTGAATATCCTGTAACAAATAAGAATATCTTCACGGATGTGAACAGTGCCAATCGTAAATACACCACTGAGTCAAATGACCCAATTATTGCACCTAATCGTCCCGGTTATCAGTTTGCCGGATGGCGTGTAGATGATGCAACCGTACGTGATACGGACAGTAAGTCCACCTGGGAAAAAGGCAAAATATACGGCGGATGGGATGCTTCAACCAATACACCCATCAACCTTCCCGTTCTCGGTATGTACGGCGATATTACGCTTACCGCAACGTGGACACCTCTTTCATATGATATCTGTATTGATACAAATGCCGACGGTATTTTTGATGAGAATGCCGGTGAAATAAAAGCTTCTTACTCAAGTTCCGGAATGGATGTAAACAAGCCGACAATTCCTAACTGGCTCGAAAAGGACTACTATACCTTTGACGGCTATTATGAGGTTAAGCAATTTGACGGCAACTGGAATTTGAATGATAAGATTACCGTTGCTACATTTAATGACGACGGCACTGTATATAAGTATACTATCGGTGAAATCAATTCAAAGCTCATAGGAAAGCACGGTAATATCACAATGCTTACTCCTCACTTTACTCCCATAGACTATACCATATCCTTCGATATGAATGATGACGATGTGAACCGTGAGGACAAGCCTTCAAATGACCCCAACGATTATATCTACAACGTAGAGACAGTAAGAACTCTTCCTGTTCTTACACTTCCCGGACAGCGCTTCGAGGGCTGGAAGGTTGTATCCTCAGAAGGCAACTGGCCTGTAGGCGGAGTATACACATCAATTCCTGCCGGGATGCACGGTAACGTAAAGTTCATTGCAGAGTCTTCGGATAAGGAATATGTAATTGAAGTTGCGCTTGCCGATGATGAAATCTTTAATGCCAACCCCGACGGCTATGGATACAGCTTCTCTGAAGGCGGTTCAATTTCCGGTACTGCTTCCAAGAACGGCTGGGACTTTGTAGGCTGGCAGATTGTTGAAGCATGGAGCCATATAGAGGGCGACGTTGTTACGTGGACAATCAATGGCGAGCCCATTGTTTATGATGCAACTACGGGTCTTACCTTCTTCAATGCAGGTAAGGTCGGTAACATAAAGATTAAGCCTTACTTTGTTAAGCACGAATATAACATTACCTTCAATGCTAACGGCGGTACTGCTGTAGCAACAGAAAAGTACAAAATTGACGAGACAAAGACAATGCCCTCAACATCGAGAAACGGTTATACCTTCCTCGGTTGGAGAGTTGCCGAAACCGCAGGCTCATGGGTTAAGGGTACTGTTATTCCTGCAGGCTCAACCGTACTTTCCGGCTTATGGGGTAACGTAACTCTCGTTGCGGAATGGACAGAAACTCCCTATACTGTAACACTTGACCTGAACGGCGGCGAAGGCGTTATAAACAAGTCTCTCAGCTATAAGACAACCGCATCAACGTATCTTAAGGAAATCCCCGTAAAGACGGGTTACACCTTCAAGGGCTGGGAAATTTTCTCAACAGACGGAAACTGGAACGATTATAAGGCAATTCTTGAAGCCAAAAATGCTCTTATTACAGATGCTGTTCCTGCAGGCTACTACGGCAACGTAACTCTCAGAGCAGTATGGAATATAACAACCTACCGTTTACAGTTTGTAAGATACCCCGAGCATAACAAAGATTATACCTATGAGGCCTCTGTTGTGTTCCCTGCAGTTACCGCACCCGGTCAGGAATTTTTCGGTTGGGAGCTCAGCAGTGCTACGGGTAACTGGGATGCCAGGGTGTACAAGGCAGGCGAAACCTACACTCAGAAGTACGGTAACGCAACCTTTGTGCCTCTCTTTAATTCAAAGTCCTATACAATCACCTTCGTTGATGCTGACGGTGTTACACGAATCGGTCAGCTACCGTACAAGTATACCGAAGGCTTCAGCCTTAAAACACACTCCAAGCCCGGCTACACATTCCTTGGCTGGAAGGTTTACCAAAAGGGTAACGACAGCGGCGGATGGACAATAGGCAGTGAATTCAAGGCAGGTGCAATAGATTCCGGCAGATACTACGGCGACGTAACTCTTATGGCGGTATATGACGTAAATGCATATAACGTAACGTTTGTGACTGACGGCGGCGAGCCCATTGCAGATTTGGCTTACACAACAGAGTCAGATGCCCGTATCCCTGCGCCCAAAAAGACAGGCTATGACTTCGGCGGTTGGAAGGTAACCTCTGCTGAGGGCAGCTGGGTGCTTAACGATATTATTGCTATTAATGTGCCTCTTAAGGGTAAATACGGTAACGTAACGCTTACTGCTCAGTGGATTGCACATAAGTATGAAATCAGCTGGGATGTTGACGGTGATGCTAATACTACAAATGATATCGTTAAGACTTTCGTAGCTTACGGTGATATGCCCGTATTCCCGCAGGGTACTCCCGTGAAGGCGTCGACTGCTCAGTATGACTATCAGTTTATCGGCTGGTCTCCCTCAATTGACCCTGCTACACAAGACACAACGTATGTTGCTCAGTTCAAGAGCAATCTCAGAGAATATACCGTAACCTGGAAGTATCCCGAGGGTGCCGAAGAAAAGGTTGTTACACAGACGTATAAATACGGTGAACATCCCGTATTCGCAGGCTCTACCCCCGTAAAGGAATCAACCGATGAAAATATCCTTTATCGTTTTGCATTCTGGCAGGATGCCGCAGGCAATAAGCTGGAAAATGCAACAATCGTAACGGGTGACGTTGTTTATACTGCAAGCTTCACTGAGGTTAATATGGCAACGGCAGTTATGATTACCTGGAAGGTTGACGGCGTTCTTCACGAAACCTATTGGAACTCGGGTGATATACCTTCATATCCCGGTACACTCAAGCTCACGGACAAGGATGGTTATTCACGTGAAATTTCCGGTTGGCAAGTAAATCAAACAGATATCGGCTTCAACATTCCTGTTGCAACAACAGCAGCAATCTATACTGCAAATGTCAGAAAAACAATCAAAAGCTATGAGGCAAGCTTCGACCTTAACGGCGGTAAGTATTCCGGTCAGACTGTTGTGGTTTATGATGTAACGAATAAGCCGCTTAATATGCCTCTTCCCGAAAAAACAGGCTACACCTTTATGGGATGGAAGGTTACAGATGCAGAAGCAGGCTCACCTTGGGAAAATGACAAAATCTATACAGATAAAGTCATTTCAGGAAAATGGGGCGAGGTTAGCTTCGAGGCTGTATGGACAACTACCAAGTATACTCTGACTGTCAAGAATGACGGCGTTGAAACAAAAACAGAATATACCATTGAAAGCAACAGCTTTGTAGCTCCTCTTACCAAGGAAGGCTATGACCTTACCGGCTGGTTTGTTATTACTGCAGATGCAGGCAGTAATTGGATGCCCGGCGATACCGTAGCTAAAGACAAGCTGCTTCTCGGTATGCACGGCAATGTTACCATTGAGCCTGTATGGTCTGCAAAGACATATAAGCTTAATTGGATAAGCGGCGTAGACGACGATATTATACAGACGGTGGAAGTAAAATACGGTGAATACATCGTTTCTTATGCCCCTGTTTCACAGGCAGGCTACACGGCAAAATGGGAGGATGAAATTCCCGTAACAATGCCCGCTCACGACGTTACAATCACGGCAACTTATACTCCCATTGAGTATTTCATCAGATTCAACACAAACGGTGCAGGCACTATTGAAGGCATCGATTACACCGTTAAATCTCCCGACAAGCTTCCCGAGCCTACAAGGGAGGGTGCAGATTTCGGCGGCTGGAAGGTTTCCGCCGGCGACGGCAGCTGGATTAAGGACAGCATATACGACGGCGGCACAGCTCTCAACGGCAAATACGGTAACGTTACTCTTACCGCTGTATGGAACTACAAGATTTATAATATTACCTGGAAGATAGATGGCGCACCCGACAGAGTAACCAAGTGGTACTATGGCGCCCAGCCCTCATACGACGGTATCCCCTACAAGGCTCCTGACTTTAACAGCTCCTATGAGTTCACAGGTAAGTGGCTCACGGAAAATAATGAGGAAATCGAAAAAATTCCCGTTGTAACAGGTGATGCGACCTATAGAGCAGTATTTAAGACCGTAGCAAGAGTCTATACTGTAAAGTGGGATGTTGACGGTAAGATTACCGAGCAGACCTATACCTACGGTCAGGCAGTAGAATGTCCCTACACTTCTTACGATCCTCCTGTCAGACCCTCCACAAACGAATACGACTTCACCTTCCTCGGATGGTCTCCCGAGATTACACTTGTAACAGGTGACATTACTTTCACTGCAATCTTTGATGTATATACAAAGATTCAGGGTCTCCGAATCGACCAGTCTGCAATATTCATTGATGTTGATGACAGCTCAAGCGTTACGGCTATTATTGCTCCCTCAACAGCTACAAGCAAGGATGTTGAATGGGCTTCACTCAATCAGAATATAGCTACGGTAAACGAAAACGGTAAGATCGTAGGCGTAAGCGCAGGTGAAACACTCATCCGTGTTCAGTCCAAGGACGGCAAGTTCAAGGCATTCTGTCTTGTAAATGTTGCTCCCGTAACTACAGATTACATCGTAGTTTCAGCTGCAGGTGTTTCCACAACAAGACTTCCCGGTGAGGCGGTTCAGCTTTATGCAACAATAATGCCCGAAAACGCCTCCAATAAGATTGTCAGATGGACAACAAGCAATCCCGCAGTTGCAACGGTTGATGCAAACGGTCTTGTTGTGTTCGGTTCAACCACAGGCTCAGCAGTTATTACTGCAATGTCCGACGGTTATGCTTCAGGCTCAATTACCGTTAACTGCACAACCGATGATACACTCATTAAGGATGACGTAAAGACTTACGTTGTAATGTTCAATAAGTCCTCCTCAACGTATATCATTGCGGATAAGACCTATGAAAGCATCAACATTGTATGTAAGGAAGGCGATACAATCGAATTCCTTCTTACGGAGCCTCACTTCGTAACTCTTAACGCAACACAGTTTGAAAGAGATGCCGACGGTGTTTACAGAATCAAGAATATCAAGGAAAACTACACCGTTATTGCTTCCGAGCGTCCCGACCTCGGCTTCGAGCCTGAAGAACCCGGACAGGACGACGGAACAGTCAAGCTTTCATTCTTTGAAAAGCTCAAGAACTTCTTCAGAAGCATCGTAGAATTCTTCAGAGGACTTTTCGGCGGTTAAGACATCAGCTAAAATTAAATCGGTTATCCTGAACGGATAACCGATTTTTTTGTGTATGAAAAAATATAAAGAGTCGGCGGAATGTATTTTCCCGAAACGTTTTCCGCAGGAAAATGCATCACTTGCCGCAGGCAAATATCACTGTCGCAAAGAGACAATATCACTCATTCCGCAGGAATGAATATCACTGAACGTAATCTGATTCTGTCAGATTATGTTCTTATATGCCATTTCCATAGTTTTTGTAAGAGCTACGGCATCGTCAATTCCGAAAAGAGGCTCGCCGTCGCCGTTAATTGCATCGCAGAAGGAGTTTATTGCAGATTTACTGCCTTTGCCGAGTGCGGGATACATCCAGCCGTCACCGTTATTGTAGCAGAGCTTGTCGAACACACCGCCTGCAAGGATGGTGCCGTTTGTTCCTGCAATTTCAAGCTCAAAGGGATTTCTGCCTGTTACAAAGCCCGTTTCGCTGACACCGATAGCACCATTTTCATAGCTGAATACGCTTACGCAGTTATCCTCAACGGAATCACACATACAGTTTGTAAAAACGCTTGTGCACTTTACGGGCTCACCCATAAGCCAATTGAGAAGGTACATACCGTGTGCTCCGAGGTCCATCATAGCACCGCCGCAGGTGGGAACGGGATCAAGGAATGAGGGAGGAAGCCAGCCTCGGCTTACACCGTCGTGTGCGTTTCTCATTCTCATATATGTTACCTGACCGATAAGCTCTTTTTCGAGAGCTTCCTTTATCCATAAGAAATCTGCACGTGTTCTCCAGGGGAAGGAGATACAGAATTTGATTCCTGCTTCCTCTACAGCCTTTTTAACCTCAAGAGCATCGCAGTAAGCGGATGTCAGAACCTTTTCTGTGAAGATGTGCTTACCTGCATTTGCAGCCTTGATAAGCACCTCCTTGTGGATATTCGTTGCGGCGCATACCTGAACAGCCTCGAAATCCCAGGAATAAAATTCGTCGAGGTCAGTTGTGTATCTGCAGCCGAGCTCCTCGCCCTTAGCCTTTGCCGTTTCTGCATCGGGATCCCATAATGCCGTAATTTCAACGTCACCGCGGGATAAAAATTCTCTTACGTAGCCGCCGAAATGTACGTGCCATGTGCCTGCAAGTCCGAGTTTAATCATAGCAAATTCTCCTTTATTCATCGGTGCCCAGCATCAGGTCTGCCGTTTCACTGCTGATTGCCTCAACACCTTTTAATTTTTTGACAATAATGGAATTGCGCTTCTGAGCATCGTCAATGCTGACGGAAGCTTCATCGATTTTTTTCTTTGCCTTTTCAAGAGCAATTCCGAATTTATCATACTGCATTTTTGCCGCCGCAAGCAAATCCATAACCTCGCCTGCTTTTCTGTTAAGAGCAACCGTGCGGAAGCCCAGAGCCAATGAGGACAGAAGAGCGGTGATTGTTGAGGGACCTGCCACCATAACGTTAAAGTCATTGTGAAGGCGGTCTGCAATATTTTCCTTTGAGGAGATTACCTCTGCATAAAGTGAATCCGTCGCAAGGTACATTACCGCAAAGGGCGTGGTAAAGGGGGTGTTTATGTATTTTGAGATTTCCTTTGCCTCGGATATTACTTTACTTTCAAGTGCCTTCTTTGCAAGCTTTACGCCCTCTGCATCACCGATGTCGGCAGCATCGCAGAGCCTTAAATAGTCCTCCATAGGGAATTTCGAGTCTATGGGGAGATATGTCATTTTATCTGAGTCCGTATCGGGAATCATTACGGCAAATTCAACCACCTCACGGCTTATATCAGAGCGGTAATTCTTGACGTACATTCCGGGAATGATTTTATCGAGGATGCCCTCAAGCTGACATTCTGCCCAGTTGCCTCTTATTTTTACGTTGGAGAAAACTCTGTTAAGTGAGGTGATTCCCGAGGACAGCTCCTTCATCTCACCGAGGGACTTATATACGTTTGAAAGCTGCTCGGATACGGATTTGAAGGAGGTATCAAGACGGGAGGAAAGGGTTTCCGTGAGCTTTTCGTCAACGGTAAGGCGCATCTGCTCAAGCTTCTGCTCGTTTGAAAGCTGAAGCTTTGAGACGGCCTCCGTTACAGCCAGTGTCTGCTGTCTGCCCGTTGTATCAAGCTTTTCTCTCATATCCGAAAGTGCACGGACGGTATTCAGCTGCCCGTCTGCGGTTTTTTCGGAAAGCACGTCCATTTTTTTGCCCACGTTTTCAAGGGAAGACGAAAGAAGCGTGCGCATAGCATTGTCCGAATTTACGCTTTCACTTCTCATTGAGGCAAAATTCTCCTGAGTAAGTGTTCTTAAGTTATCTATTTTTTCATCCGTTACGGCAGAATTTTCTTTTTTTGCGGTAAAAAGCTTTACGGCAATTACAATCAGAAGAATAACAGTAACAGACAGAAGAATTAAAATTGCAGTATCCATATCAGTCTCCTTTTTGAAACTATTCTAACATAATGTAATAAAAAAGAAAAGATAAATAATATAAAAAATCTTTTTAAAAGATGTAGAAAAAATAAACGGAATCTGTTAGAATAAAAATAACGTGCGAAGAAAGGAGACGGGATATGAAAAGAATAATATCGTTATTGCTGTGTATTTTTGTTATGACGGGAATTTTGTCGTCCTGCAATTCATCCGACCCCGTTGTGCTTTTCTTTGCTGTGGAAGACTCTGCGGGTACCTTTGACCCTCAGATAGTCAGCGATGCTACGGCTTCAATCGTTGTAAGAAACTGCTTTGAGGGACTCCTCAGACGTAACGAGAACGGTGAGATTGTAAACGGTGTGGCAGAAAGCTGGTCCGTTTCAAAGGACGGTCTTAAATATACCTTTAAGCTCAGGGAGGATGCGGTGTGGCACCTTACCTCAAACGCTAAGGAGCAGCTGGGTGAAAGGCTTCCCGAGAATTTTGACCTTTCCGTCACCGCTTACGACTTTCAGTTTGCTATGAGAAGAGCTGTTGCCCCTGAAACGGGCGCACATCTCTCATATATGTTATATAATATAGAAAATGCTCCCGAAATCCTTGACGGCAAGAAGGCGCCGGAGGAATTGGGTGTCAAGGTAATTGATAAATATACCCTTGAAATAAGCCTTTCTCAGCCTCAGAGCAATTTTCCCGAGGTGCTGACGGAGCCCGTCTGTATGCCCTGTAACGAGACCTTTTTTAAGGGCTGTACGGGCAGATACGGCACGCTTATTGCATTTTCCCTTTCAAACGGACCCTTCTATCTTTCGAGATTTGATGAAACCTCATACAGAATAAATAAAGCTGCCGACTACTGCGGTGAAGCTACCGCTGTCCCCGATTACGTGTGGCTTTACGTTGTTGACAGCGAGGAAAGGCTCCTTGAAGTCCTTGAAACCGACGATTATTCGGGCGGTATCTTAAAGGCGGAGACTTACGAAAAGCTGAAAATCAGCAAAAAAATGACTGTAACAGAAACTGCAAATACAGTAAAGGGCTTTATTATGAATCTTTCTGACCCCGTAATGGGTGAAGAGAATATCAGAAAGGCACTTCTTTCGGCAACCGATACGGGTGCAGTTGCAAAGAATATGAACAGGGAGCAGGCAAAGGGCATTATCCCTCCCGTTGTTGAAAAAACGGCGGTCAGCCACCCCGTTGCATACAGCGAAGAAAAGGCGCAGGTTTATCTTAAGAACGGTCTCGGAAAGCTTGAAACGGCAAAAATCGATATTTCCGTTCTTTGCGAAAAGCAGGATGAGGACAGCGTAAGGCGTGTTATGCAGGAATGGCAGAGAATTCTCGGAATCAACGTGAATTTCAGCGTAAAAACAGCTCAGCGGGATAAATTGGAGCAGGCTGTAAAATCGGGAAATTATCAGGTGGCTCTTTATAATCTCAGGTGTGAAACCGATGAAGCTTACGAGTATTTCGGAAGCTTTACCGCAGGCTCCCCCGGCAACGTAACGAAATTTGACGGCTTCGGTATGGAGGAGCTTATAGGAAAGCTTTATTCGACTGATGAAAAGGGCTTCCTTTCCGTTTATTCTTCAATTGAAAGTAAGCTTTATTCGGCTTCTCTCATAATTCCCGTATGCAATGAAAATACATATTTC
Source organism: Acutalibacteraceae bacterium (assembly GCA_045586465.1). Classification (GTDB taxonomy): domain Bacteria; phylum Bacillota; class Clostridia; order Oscillospirales; family Acutalibacteraceae; genus RUG806. The sequence goes on from JAZNAI010000111.1 coordinate 26,081, forward strand.
GTGTGCACGGGAAATGTGCGGGACGTAATATATTTCTCGGGAAACGATAAGTTATATTTCCACAAAGCAACAAACGTTAAGTAAAAAGGAGATTTATATGTCAGTTTTCAGACCTTTCAGTGCAGTAAGACCCAAAAAGGAATATGCCGCCGATGTTGCCGCACTTCCTTACGACGTTATGAATTCCGAAGAAGCAAGAGAAAAGGTAAAGGGTAAGCCCTATTCCTTTATACACGTTGACAAGGCAGAGGTTGATCTGCCCGTTGATACCTACCTTTACAGTGACGAGGTCTATAATAAGGCTGCGGAGAATCTTAAAAAGCTTGTTACGGACGGCATCTGCCTTACGGAAGAGACTCCCTGCTTTTATGTTTACAGACAGATTATGGGGGATGTCTGCCAGACGGGACTTGTCGGCTGTGCATCTGCCGATGATTATATCAATGATATTATAAAGAAGCACGAATTTACCCGTGCCGATAAGGAGGAGGACCGTATCCGCCACGTTGACACCTGCGATGCTAACACGGGTCCCATTTTCCTTGCATATAAGGGTAACGGAAAAATTGATGAAATAATTGAAAAATATAAGGCAACTGAACCCGAATACGACTTTGTTTCCGAGGGTGACGTTAGGAACACCGTATGGGTTATAAGTGATGAAAACGACTGTGAGGCTCTTAAGGCTGCCTTCTCTGACGTTCCCAACCTCTATATTGCCGACGGACATCACAGAGCTGCTTCCGCAGTCAAGGTAGCACTTAAAAGACGTGGGGAAAATCCCGGCTTTACGGGTGAAGAGGAATTCAATTTCTTCCTTGCCGTTGCCGTTAAGGCGGATGAGCTTAAAATTATGGATTATAACCGTGTTATAAAGGATAAAAACGGGCTTACAACAAATGAGCTTCTCGGAAAGCTTTCTGAAATTTTTACAGTTGAGGAAAAGACTGAAATTGTCCGTCCCGATTCCCGCCACACCTTCGGCTTTTACTGTGATAAAAAGTGGTATAAGCTGACCCTTAAAGAGGGCTTATGCGACGAAAATGACCCTCTCGACAGCCTTGATGTTTCTGTTTTACAGAAGTACGTTATTTCGGGAATCTTCGGAATCACTGATCCCAGAACCGATAAGAGAATTGATTTTGTAGGCGGAATCCGAGGCCTTAATGAGCTTGAAAGACGCTGTAATGAGGATATGGAGGTTGCATTTTCAATGTTCCCCACATCACTTTCCGAGCTTATGGCAATTGCCGACAGCGGCAGGGTAATGCCCCCGAAATCCACCTGGTTTGAGCCGAAACTCTTAAGCGGACTTTTTATTCATAACCTTAAATAAAAGCCAAATAAAAAAAAGTTTAAAAAACACTTGCATTTTTAAATAGAATCTGTTATTATGTACGATGCTGATTAAGATATTGGGGGTTACCCCGGAAAATAAAAGGGAGGTGCGCTCCATGGCAAAATGTGATTTTTGCGGTAAGGACGTTAAATTCGGTATTCAGGTTTCTCACTCTCACAGAAGATCTAACAGAACCTGGAAGCCCAACGTAAAGAGAGTTAAGGCTATCGTTAACGGTTCTCCTTGCAGAGTATATGCTTGCACTCGCTGCATGCGTTCCGGTAAGGTTGAAAGAGCTGTTTAATTTTACTTAAATGTAAAGAACGAAAAAGAGGCTGATTTCTTCGGAAATCGGCCTTTAGTCTTTGCTCTTGAAAAATTTTTGAAAATATGGTACTCTAAAGATAATGGGAGGTATGAAAATGGAATTTGCGCTGATAATAATTTTTATTGTTGTAGGATGGCTTGTTTTTGCATTGTCTGCGGACCTTGCCGCAGGTGCCGCAGCGGGTCTTGCCGTTGCCTTTCTTGTTTTTGCCTTCTCTTCAATTGTAAGGTCTGATAAACAGGGGAAACAGCTAAGGGAAATGGAAAAGGAGCTTAAGGAAATAAAAGAGCTTCTGAAAAATAAAGAATAAGGTACAGAGGTGTCTGCCGACGGGCAGATGCCTCTTATTTTACGCAGAAAAATTTTTAGTATTTTTAAAAATAACTATTTATATTTATTGTTTTATGTGGTAATATATACTATGTATAATTATGTCAGGAGATTAAATATATGTTCGTAGATTCAGCGAAAATTAAAATAAAGGCAGGTAACGGCGGTAACGGTGCCGTTGCCTTCCACAGAGAGAAATACGTAGCCTCGGGCGGTCCCGACGGCGGTGACGGCGGAAAGGGCGGCGACATCATTTTTGTTGCCGACGACCACCTTGCAACCCTTGCAGACTTCCGTTACAAAAGAAAATACACAGCTGAAAACGGTGCAAACGGACAGACGGGCAAAAGAACCGGCAAAAACGGTCAGAGCCTTACAATCCGTGTGCCCAGAGGTACTGTTATAAGAGAAGCCGAAAGCGGTGCAGTTCTTGCCGATATGTCAGGGGACGAGCCCTTCATCTGTGCAAAGGGCGGCAGAGGCGGCTGGGGCAATCAGCATTTTGCAACTCCTACCCGTCAGGCACCCCGTTTTGCCCGTGACGGCTATCCCGGTGAGGAATGGGAAGTTATTCTTGAATTGAAGCTTCTTGCAGACGTAGGACTTTTAGGCTTCCCCAATGTAGGTAAATCCACCCTTATTTCAGTTGTAAGTGAGGCTAAGCCCGTTATCGCAAACTACCACTTCACAACCCTTACTCCCGTTTTGGGTGTTGTAAGAATGGGTCCCGAAAGCTCCTTTGTTATGGCTGATATTCCCGGTCTTATTGAGGGTGCAGGTGAGGGCGTAGGCCTCGGACACCGCTTCCTTCGTCACGTTGAGCGTTGCAGAATGCTTGTTCATATTGTTGACGTTTCGGGAAGCGAAGGCAGAGACCCCATTGAGGATTTCAAGATTATAAATAAAGAGCTTGAGGTATTCAATCCCGAGCTTACAAAGTGTCCTCAGATTGTTGCTGCAAACAAAATCGACCTTGCAACGGACGAGCAGTTGGCTTCGTTCAGAAAATTCATTGAAGATCAGGGACTGCAGTATTTCGAGATAATAGCCCCCATTCAGGAGGGCACCCAGGAGCTTATAAATGCCGTTGCGGCAAAGCTTAACGAGCTTCCCCCCATCAAGCGCTTTGAAAGTGAGGGCGTTCCCATGGAAATGCTCGAAAAGAAGCGTGACCAGGGCTTCAAAATTACCGAAATGGGCGGAGATTATTACATTGAAGCAGAATGGCTTCTTAAGATTCTCAACAAAACCGATATTGACGACTACGAATCCCTGCAGTATCTGCAGAGAGTGCTTGAAAACAGCGGTGTCTTCGAGGAGCTTCGTAACCGTGGCGTTCAGGAAGGCGATACCGTAATAATTTATGATCTGGAGTTCCAGTATGTGCCCTGATATCATAAAGCTTGATAATTTATCCCCGGATGTTGATTACAGGAATTTAAGCGGTCTGTCCCTTGCCTTCATAGGTGATGCGGTGTATGAGCTTTTTATAAGAAAATACATTCTTTCCAAGGGGGAGGCCCGTGTAAAGGACCTTCATAAGGACACCGTAAGGCTTGTAAATGCCGATTTTCAGGCGGATATGACGGACGTGCTTATGCCGCTTCTCCGGGAGGATGAGCTTGCCGTTTTCAAAAGAGGCAGGAATGCCCACGCAGGGCATACGCCCAAGAATAAATCGGAGGCTCAGTATCACAAATCCACGGGCTTTGAGGCACTTATAGGCTACCTTTACCTTAAAAAGGATTTTGAACGGCTTGATTTTATATTCTCTGAGGTGCTTGAAAATGAGTGAGAAAATCAGCTCAAAAACAAACATAAAAAGAATAACCGCAACCGTAACAGAGCTTCTTATGTGTGTTTTAGGTTCATTTATGTACTCTGCGGCTGTGTCTCTTTTTGTCACACCCCTAAAGTTTGCCGCAGGCGGTGTTACGGGGCTCGGCATTCTCGTAAATTACCTTGCTCCCTTTATTACAACGGGTACCTTTGTGTTTGCTGCAAATATACCGTTATTTCTTCTTGCCTGGAGAAAATTCGGCTTCCGTTTTATAGCCCGTACGGTATTTTCAACTGCACTTGTGTCTGTTTTTATTGACCTTTTAAGCTATTTCGGTGCTGAATACGACTGGTTTTTTGACGGAGAAGAAAAGCTTGTAGGTGCAATCTTCGGCGGAATCATAGCAGGTGCAGGACTGGGAGTTGTATTTTTAGGCGGTGCCACAACGGGCGGTCTTGACATTCTCGCAAGACTTCTGAAGCTGAAATTCCCCCATTTTTCCGTTGGCAGACTGATTCTTATGTGCGATTTCGTTGTGGTTCTGCTTTCGGGAATTGTGTATAAAAGTGTTGAAAGCGTGCTTTATTCAATAATTATAGTATTTCTTTCATCTCTTGCCGTTGATTACGTTGTGGCAGGCAGAAGCCATTCCAAGCTTCTGTTTATAATGACAGACTATTATGAGGATGTCACGAAGGATATAATTGCCATCTGCGGAAGAGGTGTTTCCGTTATACCTGCCAAGGGCGGATATACGGGTAAGGATAAAAATATGCTTATGTGCGTTGTCCGTACCCACGAGGTCGCAAGGGTTAGAGAGGTTGTTTCAAAGTATGACGAAAAGCCCTTTATTATCATTGCGGAATCAAGTGAGGTATTGGGACAGGGCTTCAAATCTCATAATGACACACTTTAGTTCACAATTTGCCTTGCAAATTATGAAGTGATATTTATAGCTTCGCTATAAGTGATATTGTCCTTCGGACAGTGATATTCATTCCTATGGAATGAGTGATATATTTGACTTACGGCAAATGTTTCGGAAGACGCTTTGCATCTTGATTATATTTTTAAGGCTGTAAGG
>JAZNAI010000112.1:0-5305 GCA_045586465.1 Acutalibacteraceae bacterium
AGGCATTTCGGGAAGTCTTGCCATTTCGCCCTCAAATTTTTTCTGACGGCCGGACAGAAGAGGGATAAATTTATTTGTTTTTACAGATTTGATTTTGCTTGCCATAATTATTTGCCCTCCTTTATAGCCTTGATGGTAAGAGTTGCTGCCTTTTCACCGCTGTAGTAAGCACAGCCGTAGCCGTCGCCTCTTTCTTGAGAAGCACCGCAGAAAAGGAAGTTATCAAAGGGCTGATCCTGGATATACTGTATTGTTCTGGGAATTATGCTGTCCCATTTCTCGAGCATATAACCGTAGGGTGTTCCGTAGGGAGTGTTGAGATATCTGCAGAAGGTTGCGGGAACAGCTATTTCAATTTCTTCAATATAAGGCTTGATTGAAATATTAAGAGCCTTTTCGCATACATTTATCATATGCTCGGCAATTTTATTCTTGAATTTTTTGTAATCCTGAGGTCTTACATCCTTCATTACATCGCCGAAGCTCATGGTTGTAAGGAACAGCTGGCTTGTACCTTCGGGAGAAGCATTTGAATTGATTTCATTAAGACAGTTTATGATGCAGAAGCCGTTGAAAAGATTCTGGCAATCCTCAAATTGCTTATCTGAATCGGAATCGGGAGCAATGAATACGGAATAGTCCTTGAAGCCGAGCTCTTCCTTTGTTTTGTTCATACCGAGGTAAACGGTTGTAAGAGTGCAGGCAACCTTTCGGGCGTTAAGCATCTTTAACTGCTTCTTGGGAACCTCTTTTTCTTCGAAAAGCTCACTCCAGGTGATGTTGGGGTGAGAGTTACAGATGAAGTGAGATGCATATATCTCTTTTTCACCGTTAACAACAACGCCTGCAGGCTTGCCGTTCTTCATAATTACCTTGGTAACCTCTGAATTGTACCAGATATCTCCGCCGTAATCACGTATTTTTTTGTCAACGGCAAGGCTCATTTCATGGCTTCTGAGGGTGGGAATGCCGGTACCTGCCTTTACATAGCTGTGAAGAACAAGTGAATAGTAGAGATAATCGAAAATTGAACCGGGAACACCCATATAGCACCAATATGTATTGAAAATATCCTGTGCCTTTTTAGGCATACCGAGAGCATCGAGAACTTCGTTGATAGTGTGTCCCGTAATTCTCATAAAATCGGGAACATCCTTTAAGATTGAGGGGATTTCAAGAGGCTTTTCAAGCTTATCAAGAGCACTGTACATTCTTGTGGCAAGGTCAAATGCAGCCATACAGCTGTCATAAGAGCCGGGAACAAGCTCCTCCAGCTTTTTTGCAAAGGGCTCGAAGCCTGCGGGCATTCTTGCATCAACAGTAACCTCAACACCGTTTTCGCTTATAAATGTATCCTTGTCACCCTCCTTTGCGGGAACAACAAGTCTGAAGGTTGATGCATGTCTTATCCAGTCAACATCCGCACCGAAGCGGCGGAACATCTGGTCAATTGCACCGGGATCCTCGGGGTTGCCGACACCTGCAAGCTCATGAAGAGAGGGCTCAAATTCAAATCTTCCTCTGACAAATGAAGAAGCGGAGCCGCCGGGAAGATTGTGTTTTTCAAGAAGAAGAGTCTTGAGACCTGCCTTTGCACAGGTTACAGCTGCACCGAGACCGCCGTTACCTGCACCGATAACTATAACATCATATTTTTTACTCATAGTATCTGTTGGTTACCTCCAAACATAAAAATACACTCTATTCTACCACCTTATACCTGCAAAAACAACAAGAAAAAACAACAATAAGTAAACTTTGGGAAAAGTATCAAAATGAAAGCCTTTTGCTTAGTCAAAATAACAATAGAAAAATAAATATTTTTATGATACACTATTAAAAAATATAAGGTGAATTATGATATACAGTATTTTTTGATTATCCTGTAAGGGTATACGGTATTCCGTTATTAGAAAAGATGTAAAAGGAGAAGCGCTATGTCAATCTTACTTAAACTCAGAAATCTTATTGTTCTTCCCATTTTTATTCTGACTATTATTACAAGTCCCATAGCAGTCAGCTCCGATTCGGCAGAGCTTATTTCAAAGGACACCTTTGTGCTTGAGCAGGCTCTTATGATGGGGCAGGGTATTACCACAGACGGAGAATACTACTATACAAGCGGTGCCATAGCAGGTATCGGTCTTACCTTCCTGGCAAAGTTTACCGTAGAAGAAATGGAGCTTGTAAATGTTTCGATGAATCCTCTTCCTGACAAGTGCGAGGACAGAAGAAATGACCATATCGGCGGAATAAGCTTCTATGACGGCAAAATCTATGCTTCCGTTGAAGGTCCCGATGAGGGATATCCCTGTATTGTCGTATTCGATGCTGAAACCCTCGAATGTACCGGTGAGGTTTATGACCTTCCCTATGAAATTTTTGATGACGGTGTGCCCTGGTGTGCAGTAGATAATGAAACAGGCTACCTTTATGCTTCAAAATGGAGCGATGCCGACACGGTTTACTGCTATGATGTAAACAATGAAATGGCACTCGTAAAAGAAATTCCCCTTACGGGTCTCGGTATCATTGACCGTATTCAGGGCGGTGAATTTTATAACGGCAGTCTTTATCTTTCAGCCGATATACAGGATAACGGAAATTTCAAGAATATATTAAAGCTTGACGTGGAAACGGGTGAGGTAAGCCTCTTTGCCGAGAGAAATGTGGGCGGAAATAACATTGAGGCAGAAGGACTTACCTTCCTTGAAACTGCAGACGGTGCAGTAATGCACGTTCTTGATTATAATAAACTTGTAGGAGTATTTGTGCACCATTATGATGTTGAATTCTGATATGGAAAATATATGCTTTGAACAGTTTAACAGGCTCAGCTTCAGCTTTTACGGGAATAATCCCGTGCTGAAATATTCTCTGCCGAGCCTTGTTGTCGCAGACCCGTCAATTCTTACACCCGACAGTTCTCCCGATAAGAAATGGCACCTTTTTGCACATACCTTTTTCGGTGTTTATCACTATGTTTCCTCTGACGGAATCAGCTTTTTAAAGGTAAAGCGTATTGCCGAGCGTGCAATGCGCCCCGATGTAAATGTGATTGACGGTGAATATTTCCTTTATTTTGAAAGAACAAGATCCCCGATTCTTAATGCTCTTAATACCGTAGGCGTAAAATGGAAATCGGAAATATATATGTGCAAATCCCGTGACCTTATAAGCTGGACCGAGCCCGAAAGAGTAATAGCTCATACGAGAGATTACGAGGCATGCAATACGGGAATTGCAATTTCCAATCCCTTTTTAATAAAAAAGGACGGAAAATACCGTATGTATTATTCCTGCGGTCAGACCTTTATAAAGGACTGCGGATTCTCGGAGCCGACGCACATAAGCTTTGCTGAGAGTGATTTTCCCCATAAGGGCTTTGTTGCAAGGGAAAAGCCCATTATCAGCCCCGATAAAAGCAGTAAATATCTGAATCTCTGCTCGGGCTGTATTAAGGTATATAAGCTGAAGGACTGTTATATCGGTCTTCAGAACGGACTTTTCAGTGAAAACGGCAGAAGCCATTCTGCAATAATGCTCTTAAAGTCCGATGACGGAGAAAGCTTTGAGTTCGTAAAGCCCCTTATTGTGCCCGAAGAGAAGTACCCTTGGATGGCACAGTTTGTCTATGCCTGCTGTATGACATATTACGGCGGAAAATTAAGAATCTACTTCAACGCAAGAAATGCCGCCGATGTTATAAGAGGCAGAGAAAGCATAGGCTTTATTGAAGCGGAAATATAAAAATTAAAAGCAGACGAGAATTTTCTCATCTGCTTTATTTTTATTCTCTGAAAAGGGGAGTGGAGAAGTATCTTTCTGCCGTGTCGGGAAGAATTGTGACAACTGTTTTGCCCTCTCCTAATTTTTCGGCAAGCTTTATTGCTGCGGCAACGTTTGTGCCTGATGAAATACCGCACATAAGTCCCTCTTTTGATGCCAAATCCCTTGCTGTCTGCAGGGCTTCTTCATCGGAAACTATGTATATATCCTCGTAAATCTCAGTATTAAGGATTTCGGGAATAAGTCCGTCACCGATGCCCATCTGAATGTGCTGACTGACGGTTCCGCCTGCAAGAATTGCGGCATTTTCGGGTTCTACCGCCCAAATTGTCATATCGGGGTTAAGGGCTTTAAGGGTCTCACCGATTCCGGTAATTGTACCTCCCGTGCCGATACCCGAACAGAAGCCGTCAATGGGACCGCCTACCTGCTCCAGAATTTCAAGTCCCGTCTGATGGCGATGAATCATAGGATTCGCAGGATTTTCGAACTGCTGAGGAACAAAAACTCTCGGGTCGTCCTTTTCCATTTGTAAAGCCGTTTTAAGGCATTTTGCAATTGCATCGCCGATGTTTCCTTCATCGTGAATAAGAACAACCTCAGCACCGTAGTGCTGCATAATCTTTTTTCTTTCGATGCTGACAGAATCGGGCATAATTATTCTTACCTTATAACCCAGTACCGCCCCCACAAGGGCAAGACCGATTCCCTGATTGCCGGACGTGGGCTCAACGATTATGCTGTCTTTAGAAAGAACACCTCTTTTTTCGGCATCTTTTATCATATTGTAGGCTACTCTTGTCTTAACCGAGCCGCCCACATTGAGACCTTCATATTTTACAAGCACCCGTGCAGCACCTGCGGGTACCATGTGATTTAACTGCACCATAGGGGTATGTCCCATAGCATCAAGAATATTACTGTATATCATAAAAAACCTCCGGGAAAAGCTGAATTGTATTTTACCTTATATTCACGGTAACTGCAATAGAAAAATTATGAAATATTTCCATACATTATATGAAAGAAAAAAATTGTTGCAACACAAACGGCTGCAACAAATCTTTTCTCTTTATCTGAAGCTTTTTGCCCAATTTACAAGGGAATTATGCCAGATGTTATCCGTAACATCCTTTTTCATTTGCTCCGTTACGGGGCCGTTTTTTGCCATTTTTGCGAGAATTACCGCCTGTAATTCCTCGACTGTCATTTCCTCATAGGGCTTGTCGGGAATTTTTACGGCTTCGGGGGCAGTATCAAACCTTTCCTCTGTTTTTATTTCCTTTCGGGGCTCTGTTTTTGTTTCAGGCTTATTTTCCGTTTTTTCGGGAATTTTGATTTCAATTTCAACAGGTGTAAAGTCTTTTGACGTGCCGTTTTCCGGGACAAGAATTTCACCGGAATTGCCGTTTATTGTAAGAGTGATTCTGCCGTTTTCGGCTTTTACGGTACCGCCAGACAGGGCTTTTTTGTATGTGCCGTCGGCAGGGAAGGAGACAGAAGCGTCCTTGTCGTC
>JAZNAI010000113.1:0-2386 GCA_045586465.1 Acutalibacteraceae bacterium
GGTGTGTCCCGAGGCTGCCTCTGCGGCAGTATCCGTTATGACGGAAATCTACGGCAACCCCTCTGCGGTACATTCCTTCGGGGTAAAGGCAAAAACCGTTCTTGAAAATTCCAGAAGGGTGCTTGCCGACACTCTGGGAGCAGAGCCGGCGGAAATATATTTTTCCCATTCGGGAACACTTGCCAATAACACGGCAATTTTCGGTGCGGTGAACGCCCGTAAAAAAATGGGCAACCGCATTGTCACAACCCGTCTTGAGCACCCCTCTGTAGCAAGATGTATGGATGCTCTCGAGGAGCAGGGCTTTCAGGTCGTAAGGCTCACTCCCACCAAGGACGGCACCTTTGACCCTATGGAGCTTTTGGATGTTGTGAATAAAAACACGATTCTGGTTTCCGCAATGCTTGTAAACAACGAAACGGGTGCCGTAAATCCCGTGGAGATGATAAGCAGAGCCGTAAAAAGGGTATCTGCTCCGGCGCTTATCCATGTGGATGCCATTCAGGGCTTCGGGAAATTACCCGTAAAGCCAGGGAAAATGGGAATTGACCTGATGACCTTAAGCGGTCACAAGGTACACGCACCTAAGGGTGTGGGTGCACTTTACATAGGTAAAAATGCAAAAAATATAAAGCCCGTCATTTTCGGCGGCGGTCAGGAAAACGGACTGTTTTCGGGTACCGAGGCACTTCCTGCAATTGCAGGCTTTGCAGCAGCCGTAAACAGCTTCCCCAACATCGGGCAGAAGCTGTCGGAAACCGTAAAGCTCAGAGACTATATGCTCTCTCTCTTTAAGGATAACCCGAGAGTTCACATAAATTCCCCTGCTGATGCACTTCCTTACATTGTGAATATGTCCGTTACGGGAATACCTTCCCAGGTGCTTATAAATTATCTGTCGGACAGAAATATTTACGTCTCCGCAGGCTCTGCCTGTAAAAAGGGTCACAGAAGCGAGGTGCTCTCCTCTCTCGGTGTCGGCTCGAATTACATAGATTCCGCAATAAGAGTCAGCTTTTCAAGATACACAACCCGAGAAGAAATTGATATCTTTGTTTCGGCTGTAAACGATGCAATTAAGAATATAAGAACAAAACTTTAACGGTTTAATAAAAAGAGGTATAAAATGAAGGAAATTATTTTACTTAAAGACGGAGAGCTTGCTCTCAAGGGTCTTAACCGCTCAACTTTTGAGGATATGCTTATAAAAAACATCAAGGAAAGAATCTCCTCCCTCGGTGAATTTACATACCGCAAGGCTCAGTCAACAATTGTCGTAACTCCCGAAAGCGAGGATATCGACCTTGACGAGGCAGTGTCTCGTATCGGCAAGGTTTTCGGTACCGTGGGTATTGCCCGTGCCGCAGTCTGCGAAAAGGACATTGAGGTTATCCGCTCTACCGCTTACGAATACCTTAAAGAGGAGCTTATGTTTGCAAAGACCTTTAAGGTAACGGCAAAAAGAGCCGATAAGAATTTCCCCTATAAATCCCCCGAAATCTGCGATGAGGTAGGCGGCTTCCTTCTCTCAAAGATAAGAGGTCTTAAGGTTGATGTGCACAATCCCGAGGTGACCGTGGCGGTCGAGGTAAGAGACAACGGCGTATATATTCACGGCAGACAGCTTCCCGGTGCCGGCGGTATGCCCACGGGAACAGCCGGCAGAGCCTGTATTCTGATTTCAGGCGGTATCGACTCTCCCGTAGCCGCATATATGATGGCAAAAAGAGGTGTGCGCCTTACAGCCGTTCACTTTGCTTCTCCCCCTTACACATCGGAGCTTGCAGAAATGAAGGTACACGAGCTACTGGGCAAGGTTTCAATGTATTCGGGCAGAATCAATCTTTTTACGGTACCCTTCACGGCACTTCAGGAGGCAATAAGGGACTGTTGCCCCGAGGAGATGTTCACCGTTACTATGAGAAGAGTTATGATGAAGCTTGCTTCCCGTATTGCCGAATGGCAGGGCGCAGATGCGCTTATTACGGGTGAAAGCCTCGGTCAGGTTGCAAGTCAGACCATACACGCTCTGAAATGCACCGACGAATGTGCCACTCTTCCCGTTTTCCGTCCCTGCATAGGTATGGATAAAAACGAAATTGTTGTAATTTCAAGAAAAATTGATACCTTTGATATTTCAATCCGTCCTTATGAGGACTGCTGTACGGTGTTCACTCCCCGTCATCCCAGAACCCGTCCCACCCCGGCTTATGCAAGAGAGGTCGAAGCAATGATACCCGATCTTGAAAAAATGATGGACGAGGCATTCGAGGGCGCACAGCTCAAAGTAATTGAAGCCTATAAATCATAATTTAGCAGTCAAAGACTGCTAAATTATGATAGTTATATTCGCACAGTTTGTGCGAGTTATATTGTGCTTCGAAGT
>JAZNAI010000114.1:0-16179 GCA_045586465.1 Acutalibacteraceae bacterium
CCGTGCATGTATCTCTTTACGGCCCCCGTATAACCACTCCCGATATTGCTGATGGCATGGGTACTGTAAAAGCAAAGATTAAGATGCACAACGATACTGCTATTTCCAAAAAAGTTACTGTTGAGGCCACCGTTCTTGACAGCAATCATAATGTTGTCAGCGATACTGTTGTTTCAAGCCTTGAAACAGTATCTGCAAATTCCGAAAAAACTGTTGAACTTTCACCTGTTGTTGCTAACCCTGCATTATGGTCTCCTGATTCTCCCGAGCTATACATGCTTAAAACTATAATTAAAAATGAGCAGGGTGAGCTTATTGACGAATATCACACAACCTTCGGCTTCCGTTATATTGAGTGGAATGCCGATAGGGGCTTTATTCTGAACGGAGTTCCTACAAAGCTTAAGGGTGTAAGTCTTCATCACGACCAGGGTGCTCTCGGTGCAGTACAGGAATATGAAGCTATTTACCGTCAGCTTACCATTCTTAAGGAAATGGGCTGTAATGCAATTCGTACCACTCATAACAACGCTTCAAAGGTATTTCTTGAACTTTGTAATGAAATGGGATTTCTTGTTATTGAAGAATTTTTTGACGGTTGGGATGCCGCAAAGAACGGCAATGAAAATGATTTCAGTAAGTATTTTTCTGAAACCATTGATTCCTCAAATACTGCTATCGGCGCAAACGGTCAGAAATGGTATGAATATGTTGTAGAAAGTGCCATTCTTCGTGATGAGCATGACCCCTGCATTATTGCCTGGGATATCGGCAATGAGCTTACTACCGGAATTTCCGGTGCTGATGCAACAGCTGATTATGCAGAAATTCTTGACGGTATTCTTGCAATTACCGATCGACTTGACCCTGACAGAGCAGTTCTTCACGGCAGTAACGGGCCCAATGATTCTGTACTCAAAATGATTGACGAAAAAATGGATGTTATAGGCGGTAACTATAACCCCTGGACATGGTTACAGGATGTTATGACCAATTCGTCCGATTCCCGTTCCTCTAAACCCTTTGTTGCAACAGAAGCCGCATCCGCAACCAACAGCCGTGGTGTATATTATAAAATGACGACATCCACTTCTGATTCACCAAGACAGTGTACTTCTTATGATACGGATTCCGTTTCATGGGGCTTAACTGCTGCCGAATCCTGGTATTATGTTGCCGTTAATGATTGGTTCTCGGGTGAATTTGTATGGACGGGCTTTGACTATATTGGTGAGCCTACTCCCTGGAATGACGGTGTCAGTGATAACGAAAACAGCGTTCCTAATTCCTCATATTTCGGTATTGTTGATACGGCAGGCTTTGCAAAGGATTCTTACTATCTTTACAGAAGCCTCTGGAACGATAAGAGCACAACTCTTCACCTTGTTCCCGGTTCGTGGAATCAGGACAATCTTCTTCTTAACAACGGTTGGGTTAATGTTGCTGTTTATTCCAATGCTAAAAGAATTGAGCTTCTTCTCAACGGAGAGGTTATAGGAACTGCTGTTTCAACCGTAAAAACAACTGATGCCGGCTATACATACCGTACATGGAGCGAGAGTGTTGATAGCTCAAAATGCGCTGTCGGCAACTTCTATACAAGAGACGGCGAATTTTTCTATTCACAGTTCAGCGTGAAATATGCCGAAGGTACACTTTCTGTCAAGGCTTATGATGAAAACGGTGATGAAATTACCGATACCGTAGGTTCAACTGAATCTGTAAGCGGCAATGCCACACAGATAGCAGCAAATGTATGGAATAATCTTGATACATTTACTGCTGACGGAACAGACTATATCTATGTTGAATATGAAGCAAGAGATGCTGACGGCAACTTTATGAATGACTATAACGGCACTCTTAACATAAAGGTTGACGACTCTTCTGCAAGATATGCAAAAATTGTCGGTGTTGATAACGGTAATGCCGCAACAACTGAAAAATTCCAGCAGCCCTCTGTTCTTCTTTCTGATTCTGAGGCTGAAATTCAGATGTTCAACGGTAAGGCTCTTGTTATTCTTAAGACCACGGAAGAAGAGGGAACCGTTAATATTACAGCAACAGCAACAGAAAACGGAACAAGCTTTTCAGCTGAGGGCGTTACTTTTACTACTGTTTCGGAAAAAGGTATTGAACTTACAGACGAACTCGGTGAGGTTATCACTCAGAACAACAATCCCTATCAGCCTACACTTTACGATGAGTTCGAAGTTGTAAAATATCATATCAACAGCCTTGAAAGGCCTACAGGCGATTCATCATCCGGTGGTACAACAACCTCTGATAAATATGAAATTTATCTTGCTGATTCTGCTGAATCAAACGGATGTGTTATAAACGGTAATTATGTGATCTACAATAAAAATCACGTAATGAATAATACCGCATACAGCGATTGGGGTATGTCTATTGATTATAATATTAGTAACACTGTTTCGGCTCCTGATGGTTCTTCATATCCGTATCAAAGCTTTATGGTAGATTCAGTATGTGAATTCACTTTTACTCACATTGGAAATAATTCGTATTATATACAAAATGCTAATACTGGTTATTATCTCAACATAACCAATGGTGTTCTGAAATATACTTCAACTCAATCAGCATTGACCGTTACTGCTAATGATAACGGTTCTGTTTTAATTGGTTCTTCGTCGTATTATATTCTTCATGAATGGGACTATTTCTATTCTACAAATCTTGCAAATCCAACCGAATATGAAATTGCAATAATGTGGTTATTTTCGTCACCAAATGATTCATCTGCATCTGCTGGTAGCACAGCTTATACTCGCTTTCAGGCAACAAGTGGCGTAACAACTCCGGTTGCTGACGGTGATTATGTTTTGTGTAATATACAGCAGGGATATTCGCATCTTGTTTCCGGTGAGCCTACAAATGCATATAATGGTGCTGTTGGTATTGCTAATGTTGATGTCAGTTCAATAATTGCAAGTGATTACTCTTCACTTACAACTACTGCAGATAATGTTTATACCTTTACCTCTTTGGAAAATGGTAAATATTATATTCAACATAAGTCTTCACAGAAATATTTATCTATAAATTCAAACAATTCTGTAACACTTGTTAATTCTCAGACTGAATTGAACATTGCAACAAAGACAAACGGAGATATTCTGATTTATAATGATAATTCTGTTTTTCTTGACTTATTCTGGGACCATGGAAAAGTGTTCAGTGCATGGTACAGTACACTTGTTAATGCACATAATAACAATAATGAAGCTTTCACGCTGTATTCAGCGCAAACATCCGAAGATACCGGTAATAGCGGTGAGAATACCGGTAATTCCGCAACCGGCAGTGCTGCAAAACTTGCACTTTATGAAGCTCTTTATGACGGTATTGAGGTGGATTATTCAATCTACACAAGAGAAAGCTTTGAAAATCTTCTGAGATATCTTGAAAACGGTGTAGGTGTATTTACTGCTGAAAGCTCAACTGATGCTGACTATGAGGCAGCAAAGGATGCCATTTATGCGGCTATTGAAGCCCTCGAAATGGATATTAAGAAGATTGACGGTACGCTGTTCAAGTATGGCTACAGTAATCTCAATGGTACACCGGATTATTCCGATGGCGGTACCCGTATGAATGCAATTGCTGTCAGACAGATGAAGGAAGCTATTCTTTCTGATGCAAATCTTGTAAGGCAGATTAAAGATATAATCGGATATGACAATGAAGATATGAATTGGCTTGAAAATCAGGCCGATGAGGTTCTTGATGAAGTTGCTGAAATTTATGCAAGAATCTATACTCTTCATTTTACCGGTGATGCATATAATGGCTCGGATTCAAGAAACGGTGCCTCTAATTCGGAGCAGCCTGCATATCATAGCAATCCGACTGTTTCATTGTGGAATCTTTGGACAAAAGCCAATACCCATGGTGCAAATGACCCTATAATTGACGGAACACCATTGCATGATGGTGCATCTGTGCAAGGTCTTGCAAGTGCTACTCTCGAAAAAGGTGTAATTACATCACATTCTGCATATTCTGAGCCTCTTTCTTATGGTAATGACGGACCGAAAGATGCTGATGATATTACAAACTATATTTACGGCTTTTCTACTCAGAATAATGCATATCATGAAGTAACACTTGAATATCTCTCCGGTATCAGCGTGTATTTCCCTGACTTGTTTACTCGTGAAAATCTTGATGTTGACGGAAATGTTACCGCATCAACAGAGGGTACATATTCAAAGTATTACTGGGATACCGGTTTCCCGATGTTTATAAGCACAGATGAATACGGTGTAAATACCTATCACTTTGATAGCAAGGACACCACATATCTTGTTCAGACAGAGTTCTTTGATGATGAGAACAGAGCTGAAATGGAGCTTAATGAGGTTGGCAGCTGGAATGCATCCGGTTCACATTCAGGCTCGGGCTTCTTCCCCTTTAACTATAAAATGGGAACAACAACCTATACCGGCGAGAATGCAATTTATCATTACGGCTTTACCTTTGAGCACAATTTCTATATTCCCAAGGGCGGAAAGCATTTGAACGGTGAAGATGTAATCTTCAATTTCTCAGGTGACGACGACGTTTATGTTTATATTGACGGAGTACTCGTTCTTGATAACGGCGGTCTTCACGGTGCAAGAGAAGCCACAATAAATTTCACCAACTGTACTGTTAATTATCAGTATGTTATGGATGTTACTGACGGTGTGCTCAAGGGTGATGAATATGAGATAACATATTCCTACAATGAGCTTATTGAAAATCCTGACACTGTTGATTATAACGCAGATACAATTGCAGCACTCAATAAGCTTCATGAGGTTATTTCAGACGGTGAGGTTCATACTCTGAACTTCTTCTATCTTGAAAGAGGTGCTTCTGACTCAAACTGCCGTATGTCCTTCAACCTTTCGGAAACATCTGAGGAAGTAAGAATTATTGACCAGAATCTTACCCTTGACTACGGTCTTTCTGTTGAATACAATATTCAGGATAATAACAACATTTCTCAGGCAGCGATTGACAACGGTGTTGAGGTTGAATATCTCGGAATCTGTGCAGTCAATGAAGAGGTTACCTCTACTTACACCTTTGAGCTTCCCGAAATTATTGTTCCCTTTGAAGAGGGTGTAACATATAATGTTGAAGGTATGAAATACGGTAACTGTACTATTGATAAGCAGGGTAATGTTACCTATGACCTTAAATCAATGAATATGTCGGAATCTGAGCATTTCTATGTGTGTGCCAGAATTACGGGGGACCCTACTTATGCAGAGTCGGTTGTATATTATCAGCTTGAAAGAACTACTTTTATTCCTGCAACTACAATTTATTATGAGGATACTTATGAAACCATTACCTACACTAACGGTAAAGTTCCGGCAGGCTATAATAATGAAGTAAACAAATACGGCTTGTGGCAGGAAAAGGGCACTCAGCCGACAACACTTAAGCAGTCTGCTGACCTTACTGACAGTGAAGCCAATCCTTACGGCTACGAAGCTAACTATATGTCCTTTGCCGAATTCAGCGCAGGCTCTATTCATTATGTTGACGTAAGCACAAAGAACAACCCCAACAAGAAATTCAGCGGGGGAGGGGGTGCTGAGTGGCCTGAGGTTAATTTCACATTTACAGGCACCGGCTTTGACCTTATCAGCATAACAGATAATACAACGGGAGCGTTCAGTGTAAAAGTTGTTGATGAGAAAACCAAGACTGTTGCTATAAATACTGTAGTTGATACGTTCTACGGCTACAATTACGGGCAGATTTTCTCGGATAGCAACGGCAAGCCTTCTCTTGACAGCACGCTTACTCCTATGTACCGTTCAGAAGACGGCACCTGCACATCGTCAAAGAGATATTACGATGAAAACGGTAAAATTACCGATGTTCCTCATTACTATGACGGTGAGACAGTTGTAGACAAAGAAACAGACAATCCGTCATATGCATATGCCTACGGCTGGATAATAGCTGAAGAGGGAACTACCGAAACTCTTTATCAGATCCCTGTAATAAAAATCACAGATCTGGAATACGGTAGCTACAATGTTACAATTACGCCTACTTTCACAAGCGCATTCGGACATTCATCCGTGAATTCTGACGGCACAAATTATTACAGAGTATATCTTGATGCAATTAAAATCTACTCACCTGCAGGCACAGACGATTCAATTAAAGACCCTGTGGTGAAGGATGCATATGCAACAGATGATGAGCTTTATCCTGATTAGCTTGAGCTTAAGGATATGCTTATCGGTGCAGAATCCCTTTCCGAAACCGAAGAGCAAGGCATAATATTCATCGACGGCATAGCCGCTCTTGATAATGATCTTGAAAAGTACAAAAACGCCGGTCCCAACAACGAATTGTATCTTGCGAAAGATCAGGCTGTTGCATTTGAAATCCGGGCAACATCAGTTCCCACTGATATTCAGCTGGGCGCAAAGCTCGCATGCGGAAATCCTGAGCTTTCTATATCCTATGATGCCCATACTACACCCGTCGAAATCAGCACTGCACACGATACATTCTATTCACTTAACACAGTGCTTCCGAATGATGCTAAGCTTACCTGGCATCTTGTAACAGGGGCAGACGGCAACAAGTATTACACAACAGGTACTCTAGTGATACAGAATACAGGTGACTCAGACAGCGTTCTTTCTGTAACGAATCTTAAGTGGACCTTCTCACAAAACGGCGGTAAGGGTTACTTCAGAATTCCCACGCCTGTTGAAAATGAGACAGTTTCCGTTGCTTCATCTGCAAACACACCGAGACTTGCATACTCGCTTATGAGAATGAGAACAGCAGATCTTGATATAGAGCAGACTGAAATACCGGAAGTTAAAACTTCTGAAGACGGCAGCAGCTTAGTTTCAATTAAACTTAACACATCTTCTGAAGTCGATTCTCTTATTATCACCGACAGCGAAGGCAATGTTATAACACCTGCCACAGTTGAAAAGATAGCGACCGAGCTTGACGGCAGGGAAGCCGTTGAATGGCTTGTTACATTAAAAGAAAATGCTCCCGGAATCCACATTTATACGATTGCAGGCGCATATGCAAACGGTTATGTGGATGACACACGGATTCTTTCAGTTACGGTAACTATTGAAGAACCTGAAACTGACGAGCCCGGCCAAAATATCCCTGAGGATGATTCTTCTGATGATGACAACAATAACTCTGTCTTCGACTCAATAACGGGCTTCTTTAACAGAATTATTGAGTTTTTCAAAGCTCTGCTCGCGCTGTTCGGAATATCATTTTGACACTGACAAGGAGGATAATTAAAAATGAAAAAGCAATACATAAAACCCTTAATCACTTTTGATTCCCTTGCAGTGTCAGCAAATATTTCATCAGGCTGTGCATTTTTAGCGAGCAATCAGGCAGAATATCAATGTCCGGTTTTAGATGAAGAATCTGGTTGGACAATCTTCAGTGATTTGAAAAATTGTATGATGATGCCGACCCCGGGCGATACAATATGCTACGACATTCCATTTGCTGCAAGCAATGTTTTTGAATCATAATTTTATTGAAACGGAGTCCTTGATTTAATCTCGGACTCCATTTCCCCTATCGGAGCTTTTTTATGAAAAAGATTTTATTTTATTCTTCAGCAATAATTTTTGCCCTAATAATTATCATTCTTTTGCTGATACATCAGAATTCGCATATATCAATCGAGGAATCAACATCAGATACAGCACCAATTTCAGATGTAGATTTAAGCATTTCTGAAATTGAAACAGGCGAAACCGAAACAGATTCTCATATTGCGGGTGCTCAATCATTATTCACCATTGACAGCTGGCTTAAAATATGGTCTGTTGAAAAAATCAACGGAAAACTTGCTCTTATCGCTGAAAACATATCAGATGAAGATATAGAATTTGCTCTTATCAGAATTAAAACAATGGATTCAGAGCTCACATTCAATGTATCTGCTTTATTTAAGAATACAAAAGCTTTCCTTTTGTGCAATGAAGAATACTCATCTGACATTGAAGATGAAATTGTACATTGGCAATCCGAGAATAAAATGGTTTACAGCAAAGCTCCCGAGCTGAATACTGATTCTGTCAATGTTACGGTTTCAAACGGTGCCATTTCTGTTCAGAATGTATCTGACAGGGATATTTCTTCTGAAATCCGAATCTATTACAAAGAGATGAATAATAGTTTACTAAACGGCAGCGTTACCCACAGAGTAAAAATCAACAGCTTAAATGCCGGAGCATTAACGTATATAAAAGTCGACGGAATCAACAATAATAATTGTAAGGTAATATTTACTGAGTATGAATAAAAAATACAAAATCGGAAATTTTACTGTTGAAATAATTTCACAGGTCCCAATTCAGGAAAATGAAGGATTTTCATTATTTTTCTATGAAGGACATCAGACTGATTACAGAATTTATGTTCAATTAATCCAAAATCTTCCTCTTGCAATTTCAGAACCGTCATACGAAACCTCAGACCGAATTTATTTAACTAAAAACGGCTCATTTCAATGCTTTTATAAATCTCGCGAAACGGATAAGCAATTCTACGCTTACAGAGAAAATAAAGGCAATATCATAAGCATTTTTATTGACAGTAATTATTCTGAAATGCTTCGCACTGATGTAATATTTTCTCTTTCCGGCATCGAGGAGCTTGTTATCAAAAACAAAGGCCTTATACTTCACGCCTCATATATTCTGAAAAATAATAAGGCAATTCTTTTTACGGGACCCAGCACAATAGGGAAGTCCACACAGGCAGATTTATGGAAGAAATACGCTGATGCAGAAATTATAAATGGCGACAAATCATTAATTACAATAAAAGATAATGAATTTTTTGCAGAAGGCATCCCGTTTTCAGGCTCTTCGAAGCACTGTCTTAACGAAAGTGCAAAAATTAAAGCAATAATTTGCTTAAAAAAAGGCAGTGAGAATAAACTCACCCCGATTACCTCACCTCAAAGCTTTTACAGTATATTCAGAAATTGCTATCCTGCAGGATTTTCAAAAGATCTTACAAATTCACTTATCGATTTTGTTACAGAATTAAGCAACCGTGTTCCTGTTTATGAGTATGCTTGCTTACCCGATGAAAGTGCTGTCAGATTTCTTGAAGCGAACATATTATGAGTCAACTTTATAAGAAAAAATCTTACGATTTATCAACGCCCTGCCCCCAATCTTTGGGGAAGCGGTGTTTCTTGATATAAGCAAATTGCTCACATTGCGAGCAATTTCCTATATGTAAAAAAAGAATCCAACACAGAGTTTTCCGTGTTGGATTTCTTCATTTATTCAAAATCGCTTATGCATAGAGACCTGCAGCATTCTTACAAGCTTCACTTGCAGCAAAACCAAGGAATGCCTTTTCAGAAGCTGTACCTTCAGTTTCAGCAGTAATACCTGCTTCATAATCCTCATAAGCCTTAGCACCGAGAGTAGCTCTTGCAGCAGCCTTCCATGCGGGCTCTTCATGCTGCTTAACAAAGTACATAATGTGCCAGCCGTAATTGGTCATAATGATTTCAACATCGCCGGTCTTTCTTGCTTCGTCATAAATCCAGTTTTCAAAGGGAGCAACCATCTTACCCTTTTCAATACCTTCATAAAGACCGCCGCCAAGTGTGTTTTCACCGACTGAACCTGTGTCAGCACTCTTTTCCTCAGCAAGCTTGCCGAATGCTTCCTCAGTCTTATCACCGCTCATATAAGTATCATAAATTGCCTTTGTCTGCTTGTATGCTTCAGTAACAAGAGCAATGTCATAGCTTGTGCCTTCATTTGTGATAACTGTTCCGTCTTCTGCTGTTTCAGTCTTTACTTCAACATCTGCCTTCTTATCTGTAGGAATAACATTTGCAGTATCCTTCTTAAGCTCTGCAGCAACGTTATCAAAAGATACAAGAATATGTCTTGCATCAACAAGAGGCTGTTCTTCTCTGTAAGCTGTCTTGATAATATAAATTACATAAACGTAGTCATCAGTTGTATAAACTGTCTTGTCTCCGGTCTTTCTGTCAGCAGAGTAGAGCCACTGGGCAAGGTCCTCACCAATCTGACCTTCAACAACAGACTTCTTGATGTTCTTTGCGAGTGTTGCCGTATCATCCTTGAAGGTTTCCTTATCATCTTCTGCACAGTATTCACGTGCAAGCTCAATAAAGGAAGCTTCATCTCTTACTCTGTCAAGCATTTCATTTGCAAGAAGCTCAGTCTTAGTAGGCTCCTTCTTTTCAGCCTCTGTAGTCTCTTCTTCTGCAGCTGTTGTCTCTTCTGCTACAGTTGTTTCTTCAGCAGCAGTTGTATCTTCCGCAGAAGCAGTAGTATCTTCAGTTGCAGTTGTTTCTTCTGCAGCGGTTGTTGTTTCTTCCTTCTTCTTTTCGTCAGCAGGAACCTCGAAACCGAAGAGACGGATATCTACTGCCTGGAAATCGGAGGGATCAGCCTTGAATGCATCTTCAAGCTCTTCATCTGTAAAATCACTGCTGAGATCACTTTCAACATTCTCAACGTACTGAGCTACAAGATACTGCTCTGTAAGGAGCTCCTTGAAAATCTTTTCATTAAGACCCTTACCGTAGATAATACTGATGTATCTTGATAAAGAAAGCTGCTGTGCGGCAGCATTTGTTTCAAGAGAAGTGAGAAGGTCATTGATTTCCTTCTGATGCTCTTCAGAAAGCTTAACATCTTCTGCTTCGCACTTGCCGAGGTAATAATTAGTAGCCTCAAGAGTAGAAATAACACTCTTTCTGAAAAGCTCATCATAAGTTATTTTGTTACCGTCTTCGTCAGTTGTTGTCTGAAGAGAGGGGTCTTTTGTGTAATCAAAGGTCATATAGCCGTACGAGCTCTGAAGTGAGCTTGACTGCTGAGCATAATTCTGGAAAACAGAAGAATAGTAATAGCTGTATTCTGCAACAGAATATGTTCTGTCACCAACCTGAACAGCAGGAAGTACCTTCTGGGGTACACCAAACTGATAAAGAGCAAAAGCAGTTATAGCAAGTACAAGAATAACGCTTGCAACTCTTACAACCCAGGTAACAACCTTAACGGAATCTACGGTCTTCTGACCGTTTTTCTTGGCATTTTTTGCCAGTCTCTTTTTTCTTTCAGCACGGTAGTCGTTCTGCTGATTTTCAACTTTTGACATAATAAATGCACCTTTCATAATAAAAAAATATCGGGCGTGAAAACCACACAAAGCATATTATATAATAAATAATAAAAAAGTACAAGACCTATTTTTCATTTTAAATTAATATTTACCTTATTTGTCATTCATTTTCGGTTGACCAAATATGAATAATGTGTTAATATTTAATAAAAATTATGTCGAGGATTGTTAAATATGAAAATTCTGATTATTAACGGAAGTCCCAAGGCTGAATACAGCATAACGCTTCAGACCTGCAAATATCTTGAAATAATGTTCCCTGAGCACAGTTTTTCTTATATACATATCGGAAGAAAAATCAGATCTCTTGAAAAGGATTTTGATCCTGCTGTTACAGTACTCAATGAAGCGGAGCTCATAATTTTCTCTTACCCGGTTTATACATTTATCGCACCCTCACAGCTTCATAAATTCATTGAGCTTATGAAAAATTCCGGTGTTCAGCTTGCAGGAAAATGGGCTACTCAGATTACAACGTCAAAACATTTTTATGATGTTACGGCACATAATTATATTGAAGATAACTGCCGCGATATGGGACTTAAGTACGTAAAAGGTCTCTCTGCAGATATGGATGATCTCACAAAGCAAAAAGGCAGAACGGAAGCCGAAGATTTTCTCCGCTATGTTCTGTGGTGCCATGACAAGGATTACTCTGAAAAGCCTGCCCGTATTTCTTCAGCAAAGGAATCCGTTATTGCAACAGTTCCGAAAAATACAAAAAGTAACAGGTCAAATGATGTCGTTGTTGTTACAGATGCAGACGATAGTGACTATAGTCTAAATAAAATGATTGAAAGATTCATTGCTGTTTCCGAAAACAACGTCCGAGTTCTGAATCTACATGACTTTAATATGAAGGGCGGATGCCTCGGCTGTATGAACTGCGCCGTTACAAGCCAATGCGTATACAAGGACGGCTTCAGTGAAATCCTCAGAAACAACATTCAGTCCTCTGATGCGATAGTCTATGCTTTTACTGTAAAGGATCACTCAATGGGACCGCTTTTCAAGATGTATGATGACAGACAGTTCTGTAACGGCCACAGAAGCGTTACAATGGGAAGACCCGTTGCTTACTTAATCAGCGGCAATTTCTCAGCAGAAACAAACCTGCAGATGATTCTTGAAGGCAGGGGAGAGGTAGGCGGAAACTTCATCGCAGGAATTGCAACCGATGAAGCTGATACCGATTACAATATCGACAAATTAGCAGAAAACCTAAGCTATGCCATTACATACCGCTTCAACAAGCCTGCAAATTTTCTCGGTGTCGGCGGTTCAAAAATTTTCCGTGACCTCGTATATATGATGAGGGGAATGATGAAGGCTGACCATAAATTTTATAAAGAACATAACCAGTATGATTTTCCGCAGAAACATAAAGTTATGTCAATGGCTATGTATCTCGTAGGTGCTATGCTCGGCTCCGATAAAATCAGAGCAAAAATGGGTAACAAGATGAATGAAGGTATGCTTATGCCCTACAAAAAAATACTTGATGATGCAAAGAAAAATAAATAACCATCAAGAAAAAGGCTCTCCGAAAGGAGAGCCTAAATTTTTACTGTTTTGTTACAGTACCTTTTTTGATATTAAAGGAGAATTCCTTGCGCTTACCGTCAAGCTCGGTAATAATAGTAATGTTTTCATCATCTGTATACTCAGCCATAATAACCATTTCTTCAGTCTTCTTAAAGAACCTTCTTAAGTATTCCATCTGCTTATCGTCATAATCACCAGCATTGTCGGAAACAAAGAGAACATTTCCGCAGAGATTATTTATTTTAGCAAGAAGAAGCTTCTGCTCCTCAGTGAATTTAAGGTTATTGTTTCTGAGGAAGAAAACGTCGGGGTCATTCATAAACACTCTGCCGTTAAGATGTCTTCTGAATATTGAATTATTGATAGCACTCTGAGCACTGAGAATTTCAGGAGACACTTCAAGGAAGTTATAAATCTTTCCGTTATATGTAAGATCAACATCACAGCTGATACGGCATGCATCAACAAGACCGAAGCAGGCACTCATAGGAACGCCGCAGCCGAGAAGAAGCTTGTCACCCACAAGCTCACGAAGGAAGAGCATTGCATCTCTCATAATTTCTCCGCGGCACTTACCGTTTCGGGGATATATGCACTGACTGTAGAGGAAGTCAAGCTTAACCATATCGTAACCCCAAACGTTCAGAACAGTATCAAATACCTCTCTCAGGTAATTTTTTGCACCTTCATTATAAATATCAAGAATATATGCTCCGCCCCATGCAAGCACACCCTGCAAAGGCTTTCCGTTTTCATCCTTAATCAGCCACTCGGGATGCTCTTTAGCAATACGGGAAACCTTCTGACAGCTGAAGGGAGCAAGCCAGATACCTGCCTTGTAGCCCTTTTCGTGAATCTTATCGGCAATATAGCCCATACCGTTGGGGAATCTTGAGGGATTGGGATCAAGCCAGTCTCCGACAAAGGTTTCATAGCCGTCATCAATCTGAAAAATTGAAACATCATCACGCACAGGGTCAAGACCGTTAAGGTCCCTGAGAATAATTTCCTCGTTGATATTCTGAAAATAATTATACCAGGAGGTATAACCGCTCATCATACCTTTTCTTGTTTCAGGCATTTTGAAAAGACCGAAATATTTATCAAAAACCTCTTCATAGCCGCCTTCAAAGTAAACAATATCAAATACCTTATATGCTTCGGTTACAAATTTTCCGAGAACGTCCTTATGGTAAGTAAACTTATTCTCATTCATCTTAACCTTAAAAAGAGTATAACCTGTCTCCTCACAAAGTGAGCCCCAAAGCTTTACGTTCTCGCCGTTTCTGACATAAGTATATCCGTGCGAATGGAATTCACCGGGCTTATATGTATATTCAACCATTCTTTCATCACAGGTCATAGATGCTATGTGCTTTACCTTTTTATGAATATTGGCAAGTCTTATTGTGCCCTTCTGAATGTCATTTTTAGTTCTTTCCTTTGTAAGAGTCCATGACTGATAACCTGCACAGAAGAATTTATCGCCCTCAAGGAAGGAATAGGGCATCTCTACGTCAAAATCAACAAGCTCAAAGGTCTTTTTTGGATTCAGAACCACAGTAAATTTCTCGGCTGTATCCGTAATATCAAGAGAATAGAAGCTGTTTTCAGTTTCATTGGTAGTTACAATCTGACTTCCGCATTTATAGGTAATCGTAAACTTTTTCATAATAATTCTCCGTTCTGTTTTCAGTTATTGAAAAGATGTTTTATAAGAGCTTCTGAGTTTTCGAAATCGGGCACAACAGCATGGGCACCTGCAGAAAGAAGACGCTTGCGCTTTTCGGGATTTACACCCTTTTGTGTCTTTTCATCAGTAGCTACTGCAACGGCATACCCGCCGACATTCTTTACAAGCTCAATCTCAACAAAGCCGTCACCGAATGAAAGAAGATTTTCACCCTTAACGTTCTTATCCTTGAGCACACGGTTGATAACGAGCTCCTTGGAGCACTGACTTGCATGCTCATCAAGAGCACCGAAAATATTGTCACCGAAATATTTATCAAGTCCGAGAAGCTTTGCTTCTTCAATTACCTGAGGCTGATCGGTGCCGCTTGCACAGAAAATCTCAATACCCTTTTCCTTGAGTGCTTCAAGAAAAGCAACAGACCCCTTTACAAGAAGCGCTTCGGGAGAAATACTTCCGTCTGCAAGCCCCTCACGCTTACTCTCAATTTTAAGAAAAAGACGGCGCAAGTACTCATTCTTATAGTCCATAGCTTCCTTTGCCGTGCCGCCACGTTTTTCAATTTCAGCCTTAAGCTGCATACACTGAAAAATTGTTTGCTTGCCGGTAAGCTCATCAACAAAATCGGTAACAAGAGTCAGAACATCTTCATCACTTTCTGTTCTGTCAGGCACGGATTCAAAAAATTCCTCACAAAAATACGGAATCATAATTTCCTGCCAGCCTTCACGGATAAGGCTTAACGTTCCGTCAAAATCAAACATTGCAATTTTGAATTCACGGCCTGCTTCAACAGGCTCAATGACCTCAAGCGACCAATCGGGACAGAGGGCTTCAAAATCCATATATTGTCCTCCTAAACTAATTTTATTACATTATATACATTATATCGGTAATATGCAAGTGTTTTCAAGCAATTACCTGATCATAATAAAAACGGGAAACGCAAGCCTGCGAATCCCGTATATTATCAGTTTACAGAATATTCTTTGATATTGTTTTCTTCATTGTATTTTGCAATAATTGCATTTACATTATTCTTACCCTTGTGTCTGTAAGGAATAAAGCAAAGCACCCAGTACATAATGAAAGCACCGATAAAGTTAAGAACAATATCACCCATAGTATCCATAAGAGCAAATCTCATAGGATCCTCAACAGGGAAGAGGTTAAAAATCTTTTCAGGGTCACCGCCTGCAACAGCAAGAGCATTTTCATAGCTCCAGTGCTGAGCATCGCCGCCGAAGAACTGGTCAAAAATGAACTCATAAAGCTCCCATGCACTTGAAAGAATGAAACCGAAGCCGAGAGCTGTAAGATTAGCTATCTGATGAGGGCAAGTCTTTTTGAATTTGAGCTGAGTAGCTGCAATATACTCATATCCGATATATACAGCCTCAGCAGTACCGAGTGCATGAAGCACCTTATCATATCCGGGGAGAGTATAATAGAAATTAAGATATGCACCGCCAAAGGAACCGAGGAAAAAGCCGAGTGCCGTTATATGCTGGAATTTGTGAGAAAAAAGCCTGAGTCTGTTGTTCTTGGGAAGCATCTGAAATACTTCGTATCCGAACATACCGCAAAGATTTGCAAACATCTGCAAGGGCTGATTGCTGCCGAGATATTCATCACCGAAAATCAGAGATTCAACAATACCGTATATCATAAGAAGCCTTAATATCCACCAATAAAGAAGCTCCAATTTTGATACG
>JAZNAI010000115.1:0-2592 GCA_045586465.1 Acutalibacteraceae bacterium
AATGCGTGAGCTGTCTGAAGAAATAAAGCTCCAGAAAACCAATAAGCATACAATTGAAATTGTCGTTGACCGTCTTGTTATGAAGGACGGTATAGCCTCCCGTGTGTCCGATTCATTGGAAACAGCCCTGAAGCTCAGCGATGGTATTGTGCTTGTTTCTGTCGTGGGCGGTGAGGAAATGCTCTTTTCACAGCAGTTTTCCTGCCCTGACCATAACGTGGGAATAGGGGAGCTGAGTCCCCGTCTTTTCTCCTTCAATAATCCCTTCGGTGCATGTCCTAAGTGTGCAGGTCTCGGTATATTCAAAAAGGTTGCCCCCGAGCTCATTATTCCCGATAAAAGGCTTTCAATAAACGGCGGTGCAATAAAGGGCTGCGGATGGACTAATGAGAAGTACGGCACAATTGCCCGTATGTATATGGAGGGTATCGCAAAAAAATACGGCTTTTCAATGGATGATCCCATAAAGGATATCCCCGAAAAGGCAGTAAATGCGATTCTTTACGGTACGGGAGAAGAAAAGCTGAAGCTGAAAAGAAGCTTTCACACGGGCTCTACGGAATATGAAGCTCCCTTTGAGGGTATTGTAAATAATCTTGAACGCCGCTACAGTGAGACTACAAGCGACTGGGCAAGATGGGAAATAGAGCTTTTTATGACTGATCACGAGTGTCCCGGCTGTAAGGGTGCAAGGCTTAAGGATGAAATTCTTGCCGTTACCGTTGGCGGAAAAAATATTGACGAATTTACGAGAATGTCCGTTTCCGATGAAATTGAATTTCTGAACGGCCTTGAGCTTACCGAGCGTGAGCATTTTATTGCCGACGGAATTATTAAGGAAATCAGAGCAAGACTTGAATTCCTCCAAAAGGTAGGCCTTGATTATCTTACTCTTTCACGTGCCTCGGGTACGCTTTCGGGCGGTGAAAGTCAGAGAATACGTCTTGCAACCCAGATAGGCTCAGCACTTACGGGTGTACTGTACGTGCTTGATGAGCCCAGCATCGGTCTGCATCAGAGGGATAATGAAAAGCTTATTGAAACTCTCAAGAATCTCCGTGACCTGGGAAATACCCTTATTGTTGTAGAGCACGACGAGGACACAATGAAAAGTGCCGATTATATTGTTGATATCGGCCCCGGTGCCGGTATTCACGGCGGTGAAATTGTGGCGGCAGGATCACTTGACGACATAAAAAAATGCCACCGCTCAATTACGGGGCAGTATCTTACGGGTGAAAAGAAAATCGAAATTCCCCGTGAGAGAAGAAAGGGTAACGGAAAATTCCTTAAAATATTCGGTGCAGGGCAGAATAATCTTAAGGATATTGACGTAACCTTTCCTCTCGGCAAATTTATTGCCGTTACGGGTGTTTCAGGCTCGGGAAAATCCTCGCTAATAAACGAAATTCTTTATAAGCACCTTGCAAACGAGCTGAACGGCGCAAAGAAGCTCCCCGGTAAAAACAAGGGCTTTCAGGGTACGGATAACCTCGATAAGGTAATTGACATCGACCAGTCACCCATAGGCAGAACGCCCCGTTCAAATCCCGCAACCTATACGGGTGCGTTTACTGATATAAGAAAGCTGTTTTCAGAAACTCCCGATGCAAAAATGAAGGGCTATGCTCCCGGAAGATTTTCCTTTAATGTTGCAGGAGGCAGATGCGAAGCCTGCTCCGGTGACGGTATTGTAAAAATTGAGATGCATTTCCTTGCTGACGTTTACGTGCCTTGTGACGTATGTAAAGGTGCAAGATACAACCGTGAAACCCTTGAAGTAAGATATAAGGGTAAAAATATCAGCGAAGTGCTTGATATGACCGTTGAAGAAGGTCTTAAGTTCTTCGAAAATCAGCCTGCAATAAAAAGAAAGCTTCAGACGCTTTTTGATGTAGGTCTCGGTTATATCAGCATCGGTCAGCCTGCAACTCAGTTGTCGGGCGGTGAAGCACAGCGTGTAAAGCTTGCAACAGAGCTCTCCCGCCGTCCCAGCGGTAAGACTATGTATATTCTGGACGAGCCTACAACAGGTCTTCATACCGCAGATGTGCACAAGCTTATAGAAGTTCTTATGAAGCTTGTTGATACGGGCAACACGGTTATTGTTATTGAACACAACCTTGATGTAATAAAATGTGCCGACCATGTGATTGACTTGGGGCCGGAAGGCGGCGACAGAGGAGGCAACCTCGTGGCTGCTGGTACTCCGGAAGAAGTCGCGCAATGTGCCTCATCGTACACCGGACAATTTTTGAAAGAAAAATTACAACCTTAAAAACATACATCAACATGAAGAAACTAAAACAAATCGTAGCAGTCTTCACCCTAGGCATCACCTTGATGACAGCCTGCAATGATGCTCCTCCAATCATCAAGGATGCATCTATCCTACCGATTCCTGTAAGCCTAAAACAAGACACTACTTGTTTCGTACTTCCTAAAAGCACTACTATCGGTATCAACGACCCGCAATTGAAACCTGCTGCTGAATACTTAGCAAGCATTCTTTCACCAGCCACCGGGTATAGTTTCAAGGTAAGCGAAGGGCAAGGAAACATCAACTTGGGCATTGGTACCATTGAAGGTGCA
>JAZNAI010000116.1:0-23836 GCA_045586465.1 Acutalibacteraceae bacterium
CTCCGAAAGGAATGCGACGATACATAAAAACTAATAAATTAAATACAAAACTCTATTTTAAGCAAAAAAATTGAGTATTCACAGGTCAAATCCCTTATGAATACTCACTATGGTGCGAGAGACGGGACTTGAACCCGTACGGGATTACCACACGCCCCTCAAACGTGCGCGTCTGCCGATTCCGCCACTCTCGCTCGTTCATATCGAACAAGTGGCATTATATCAAAACATATCCAATTTGTCAATATGATTTTTGAAAAAAATAAATTTTATTTATTGTTGAACAATCTGTTGAATTTGTTATATACTGATGTTCTGCGCTCTGCCGTAGCTTCAGTATCAGGGGTATATTTTTCACCGTCAAAGCAAAGCACATCCCCTTCTTTTGTATCATCCGGAAGCAGAGCAGGATTGACAAACACAGCCTCATTTGTCCCGTTTTCAAGACGTGCAATACCGTCTTCAATTGATTCTACCGTAAATCTCATCTTGAACTCTCCAGAGTCATATTGATGCCGTCTCCGAAATAGTAAACGGTACCGTCATAATCGGTTCTGAAATATTCAGCTTCCTTATCACTAAGAAGCTTCATTACTTCTCTGTGGGGATGTCCGTAGGAATTATCTGCACCACAGGAAATAATTACAGCATCAGGAGAAACTGCATCAAAAAATTCCTCACTGTTTGACGTTGAGCTTCCGTGATGTGCCGCTTTGAGTATATCCGCATCCACGTCAGCTTCCCTGTCAAGAATCTGCTTTTCAACACTCTTTGTCGTGTCCCCCGTAAACAGAACGGATGCCTCCTTATAAGAGACCTTACAGACAATTGACATTGCATTATAATCATCAGATTCATATACGGGCGCTACAATATCAATTATCAGTTCACCAAAGGTAAAGCTGTCCCCTGCCTCAACAAGAACAGGCTCTGCTCCGCTTTCGTAAATTGCATCAAGTGTGTTTTCATAAAGGTTAGTGGTAGGAACGTTAAATTCGCTGAAATATGTAGTGAAGACCTTATCGCAAGGGATTTCTTCCAGAATGTACGGTGCAACACCTATATGGTCAGAGTGAGGATGTGTAAGAACATAGCAATCAAGCTTTTCTATGCCGTTATCCTTGAGATATCTCACAATTCTGCCTGAATTTTCCGCCTCTCCGCCGTCAATGAGGATATTTATTCCGTTGCAGCTGATAATTTCACAGTCTCCCTGCCCTACATCAAAAAACGTGACACAAAAGGGATTATCCATATATTTATTATTGGATGTTTCGTTTTCCTCATTCTTTTCGGGAGCAAATATTCCTATAAGCAAAACTACACATACACCCAGAATGCTCATAAGAATACTGATAACTTTATTTTTTATTCTTGCGGGAATTCTCATTATATCTTCCTTTATTGTTTCTTGTCTGTTTATTATTTCTGCTTCTGTTGTCCTGCACCGACCTGTTATCTGACTGAACAAGACAGTTTTTGCCATTTCCTATAAGGTCAGCTCTTCCTGCCATGCGAAGCGCCTTAATGACAAGCTGACGGCTTTCGGGAGCAAAATAACGCATAAGTGCACGCTGCATAGCCTTCTCTTCAGAGGTCTTTGCAACGTATATCTTGTCGAGAGTGTACGGATCAAGCTCGGTATAGAACATTGCGGTGGAAATTGTTCCGGGAGTAGGATAAAAATCCAGCACCTGCTCGGGACGAAGCTTCTGTTCCTTTATAAAAAGGGCAAGCTCAATCGCATCCTTAAGTGTTGAGCCGGGATGCGAAGACATAAGATACGGTACTATGTACTGTTCTTTGCCGATACTCTTTGTAAAGTTAAAATACTTGTCAGCAAATTTTTTATAGGTTTCGATATGCGGCTTACCCATCTTGTCAAGCACAGCGGCTGAGCAATGCTCGGGAGCAAGCTTGAGTTGTCCGCTTACATGGTGAGTAACAAGCTCCTTAAAGAAAGCATCTGACTTGTCACAGAGCATATAATCAAAACGTATGCCTGAGCGCACAAAAACCTTTTTCACCTTAGGAATTGCACGCAGGTCTCTTAATATTTCAAGGTATTCACTATGATCTGCTTTAAGATTTTTACAAGGCACGGGAGCCAGACATTTCTTGTTCTTACAAAGTCCTCTGTCCTCCTGCCCTGAGCATGAAGGGAATCTGAAATTAGCCGTAGGTCCGCCGACATCGTGAATATATCCTTTGAAATTCGGGAGCGTGGTCAAAAGCTCGGCTTCCTTTAAGATAGATTCCTTGCTTCTCGAAGAAATAAATCTTCCCTGATGAAAAGCAATTGAGCAGAAATTACAACCGCCGAAGCAGCCTCTGTTATGAGTAATTGAAAATTCGACTTCTTCAATTGCCGGCACACCGCCAATACTTTTATACGACGGATGCCAGGTGCGCATATAAGGCAATTCATATACCTTGTCAAGCTCTTCACTTGTCAGAGGCTTTATAGGAATATTTTGAATAAGTATCATTTTTCCGTGCTTCTGCTTAACAGGTCTGCCTCTGAAAAAGTCCTGTTCATCCTGCTGAATACGAGCCGCTATTGCATATTCTCTTTTGTTATTCAGAACGTTTTCAAAAGAAGGACATTCAACACCTGAATAAGGAGTTTCTGAGGCAGGGCAAAGATAACAAATTCCCTTAATTCCCCTGATAACATCCTTTTTGTTTCCGTGAGAGAGAGCATCAGCTATTGCCACAGTCTGCTTTTCACCCATACCGAAGGACAGGATATCAGCACCTGAAGAAACAAGAATTGAAGGACGGACCTCATCTGCCCAATAATCATAATGAGCAAAACGTCTTAATGATGCCTCAAGTCCGCCGATAACAATAGGAATTTCTCCGTAGGCTTCTCTTATAAGCTTACAGTAAACCTCAACAGCTCTGTCCGGACGCTTACCGGCTTTTCCTCCGGGAGAATATAAATCCTCACTGCGAGGCTTTTTTGCAACCGTATAATGAGCCACCATAGAGTCTATGTTACCCGAAGATACAAAAAAGCCGTAACGGGGCTTACCGAAAACCTTAACAGAATCGGCATTTTTCCAGTCAGGCTGACTGATGAAGCCAACCTTATAGCCTGCGTTTTCAAGCACTCTTGTTATTATAGCAGCACCAAAACTCGGGTGATCAACATAAGCGTCACCCGAGACATAAACAAAATCAACATAATGCCAGCCTCTTTCCAGCATTTCCTCTTTATTTATGGGTAAAAACATAATCAGTCATTATCTCCGTAGGTTTCTTCTGTAAAATCATCCGCTGCATCGACAGTTGCTGCAACATCAGAAGACATAGCACTCATTTCATACCACTGAGCCTTTGTAACAAGGACGTTTCTGGGCTTACTGCCCATATGAGGTCCTACTATTCCCTTCTGCTCAAGGGTATCCATAAGCCTGCCTGCCTTGGCAAAGCCAAGACCAAGATGGCGCTGAAGCGCTGAAATTGATGCCTTTTCGGGAGCTGAAACAAAAAGCTCAATTGCACGATTGATTAAATCGTCATTTCCGTCACCGCCGGAAACAGAAGCCGGCTCATCAGTCTTTTTCTTTTCCTGAACAGCCTGCCTTTCAATTTCCTGCTGAACCTCATCGCTGTAATTGGTAGTATTATTGCCCTTTATGTAATCTACTACCTTTTCGATTTCGCCGTCAGACAGATAACAGCCCTGAATTCTCACGGGCTTGGGAACCCCCACGGGATAATAAAGCATATCACCGTTACCCATAAGCTTTTCCGCACCTGCAGTATCGATGATAATTTTGGAGTCAACATATGATTTAACCGTAAGAGCTATACGACTGGGGATGTTTGCTTTGATAACACCTGTAATAACGTCAACTGACGGACGCTGTGTAGCAACAACAAGGTGCATACCTGCAGCACGTGCCATCTGTGCAAGTCGCTGAATAGAGTCTTCAACCTCAGAGGGAGCTACAGTCATAAGGTCAGCAAGCTCATCAATAAAGATAACAATCTGAGGCATCTTAACAAGGTCTTCCCTTTCGTCGCAAAGGCTGTTATAAGCCGCAATATCTCTCACGCCGTTTGCATTAAGAGTCTTATAACGTGTGAGCATTTCAGTTACAGCCCAGCCCAATGCACCTGCCGCCTTACGGGGGTCGGATACAACGGGAACGAGAAGATGCGGGAGACCGTTATAAACACCGAATTCAACCTGCTTCGGGTCAATAAGAAGAATCTTAACCTCATCGGGAGTTGCATTATAAAGAATGCTTACGATCATTGAGTTAAGGCAGACGGATTTACCGGAGCCCGTTGTACCTGCAACGAGAAGATGGGGCATTTTTGCAAGGTCAGAGAACATGGGATTGCCGGCAATATCCTTACCGAGTGCAACAGTAAGTCTGCTCTTTGATTTTTTGAACTTATCATTGTCAATAGATTCTCTGAACGTAACGGTGGTTTTGTTTCTGTTAGGAATTTCAATACCGATAGCCGCCTTATTGGGAATAGGCGCTTCTATACGAAGACCTGAAGGTGCTGCCATATGCAAAGCAAGGTCATCTGCAAGATTCGTGAATTTACTGATTTTAACACCGGGCGCAGGAGAAAGCTCGTACCGTGTAACGGTAGGACCGGGCACAACACCGACAATTGAAGCACTTACGTTAAAGCTGTCAAGAGCGGCAATAAGTCGCTCTCCGTTGGTCCTGAGCTCATTTTCATTAAAACCGGCAGCCTCTTTTTTAGGAGGATTGAGACAATCCATAGGCGGAAGTGAATACTCAACCTCGGGAATCTGATTTACTGCATTATCAAGACTTTCCCTCAGCTCTCTTGCTTCCTTCTCGGAAAGAGGCTCAAGCTTTTCGGGAGTCACGGCAGGCTTACTGTCAACAGGTACAATATCCGCTTCTTCATCGGTAACAATATTGACAGATTCCGTCTTTTCGGACTTTGCCACAAGCTCTGCAATATTGAAGAGATTAGGCTCGGCAGCTTCCTCCGACATTGCTTTTTCAGGCTTTACGGAGACCTCAGCATTACTTCCGGGTATTTCATTCTCATCAATATTATTCGTATCGAAGAAATCCTTAATAATCTTTGAAGGATTAACATCCTTTGAGGATGACTTTTTCTTCTCGGTCTTTTCGGCAGATTTTTCAGCCGCTCTTTCAAGCTGCTTTTCCTTATAGGTCTTAATCATCTCATCCTTAGAGCGCTCAAGTGCTCCCTCTGCCTTTTTGACAGGCTTTTCAATCTGCATAATGAGCTTTACGAGGGTAATGCCGAAGAGAAGCATTATGTCACAGATAAGGAGAATTGCAAGAAGAACATCGGAAAGCACCACTGACTTACACATCTGAAAAATTGCGCCGCCGAGGAATGCACCGATGACACCGCCGCTTGTAAGAGACACAACAGGCTGTTCAAAAGCGGAAGAAAAAATCTCCTTCATTGCGCCGCCGTAGCCGACAGTGCTGTCAGCAGCGGTATTTACAAAGAGGAACGATGAAATCAGAGCAAACAAAAATAACAGCTCACCGGCTTTTGCGAAATGTGCTTTCTTCTGCTTATTGAGAATACACATTATTCCGAAGAACAGAACGGCAAGAGGAATATAATATCCGCAGATTCCGAACACCGCAAAATAAAATGAATGTATAGTATTCCAGAACGATTCCGCTCCGCCGGGAAAAAGTGCAACAATCAGCAGAAAAAGACCTGCAAGAAACGTTACGGTGGATGAAAATTCTTTTCTGAGTATAATATCAGCAAAGCTCAGCTGCTTTGCCTTCTTTTTTGACGTTTTCTTTTTTGATGATGTTTTTTTCTTTGTGGAGGTTTTTGCCAAGTTTATTCTCTCCTTGATTTTTGATATATTCTATTGTATTTTACAACTTTATATAAAAAAAATCAAGACTGCGCGCGTGATAAATTATCTAATTCCTGAAGTGCATCATCTATTGATCCGACAGAATCAATAAGTCCTTCTCTGACTGCCGAGCTGCCGTCAAGCACCGTTCCGAAATCGCCGACCAAAGTCCCCGAGGACATCATCAGACTGTTCATCCTTTCCGCAGATATTGCCGAATGCTTGCAGACAAAGCTCACAATTCTGTCCTGCATATTCTGAAAATAAGCAAGCTGCTGGGGCACTCCTATTATCATTCCGTTGGTGCGTACGGGATGTACGGTCATTGTTGCCGATTCCGAGATAAATGATTTATCACCGCAGACGGCAAGAGGGATTCCGATTGAATGTCCGCCTCCGAGAACTATTGATACAACAGGCTTCTTAAGACCTGCAACGAGCTCGGCAATTGCCATTCCGGTTTCTATGTCACCGCCGACGGTATTCAGTATAAGAAGAAGTCCCGAGATTGCGGAATCACACCCCACGGATACAATTTTCGGTATAATGTGCTCATACTTTGTTGTCTTTATTTCAGCTGACAGAATATGGTGTCCCTCTATCTGTCCGATTATACTTATGCAGCAATAAATTTTCTCCTTGTATTTCACAAGAAAGCTTCCGTCATCGTTAATTTCCGCAGCAACGGTAACCTCGTTATTTTCGGATATTTCCTCATTCGGTTCAAGATTAAAAATACCTTTCATAACAACAATACCTTCTTTCATAAAATTCCTCCGTTCGCAATTAATATTCCCGATTTCGCTAAATTTATGTTATTCTTGCAATTTCTTCATTGACAACTTTAACAAGCAGTATTAAAATAATAATATTAATTATATAGGAGACTTATTTTATGGCACTTACTCTCGCACAGAAAATTATAAAAAGCCATCTTATCTCGGGAGAGATGATTCCCGGAAAAGAAATAGGCTTAAGAATAGACCAGACCCTTACCCAGGATGCCACAGGCACTATGGCGTATCTTCAGTTTGAGGCTATGGGCATCGAACGGGTAAAAACAGAGTTATCCGTCGCATACATTGACCATAACACGCTGCAGAACGGATTCGAAAATGCAGACGACCATCAGTTCATTCAGTCTGTTGCGCAGAAGCGCGGTATCAGATTTTCAAGACCCGGCAACGGAATCTGCCATCAGGTTCACCTTGAAAGATTCGGAATTCCCGGCAAAACTCTTTTAGGCTCGGACAGCCATACCCCTACGGGCGGCGGTATCGGTATGCTCGCAATGGGTGCCGGCGGTCTTGACGTTGCAGTCGCAATGGGCGGCGGTACATACTATATTCCTATGCCCACAATCGTAAACGTTGAATTAAAGGGCAAGCTTCAGCCCTGGGTCGCAGCAAAGGATATAATTCTTGAGGTTCTGAGAATTATGTCGGTAAAGGGCGGCGTAGGTAAAATTATCGAATACACGGGTGAGGGTGTAAAAACGCTTTCCGTTCCCGAAAGAGCTACAATCACCAATATGGGCGCAGAGCTCGGTGCCACTACCTCAATATTCCCCTCAGATGAAATTACATACAATTTCCTCAAGGCTCAGGGCAGAGAAGATGCATACACAGAGCTCTCAGCTGATGAAGGTGCGGTTTATGATGAACACATTGTAATAGACCTTGATAAGCTTGTTCCTATGGCAGCAATGCCCCATATGCCTGATAATGTTAAGAGTGTTGAAGAAATCGGAAAGATCGCAATTGATCAGGTTTGCATCGGCTCCTGCACTAATTCATCACTTCTTGATATGATGAAGGTTGCCGCAATTCTTAAAGGAAGAACGGTAGCATCAAATGTCAGTCTTTCAATTGCTCCGGGATCTAAGCAGGTTCTTACAATGCTTGCTGAAAACGGCGCTCTTGCAGATATGATAGCAGCAGGTGCAAGGATTCTTGAAAGTGCCTGCGGTCCCTGCATCGGTATGGGACAGTCTCCCAATTCAAAGGGTATTTCTCTTCGTACCTTCAACAGAAACTTTGAAGGCCGCTCAGGTACGGCAGATGCAGGAGTATACCTTGTCAGCCCCGAGGTAGCCGCAGCATCGGCAATAAACGGATATCTTACAGACCCGAGATCCCTCGGTGAGATGCCCGAAATCCTTATGCCTGAAAAGTTCCTTATCAATGATAATATGGTACTTCTCCCCGATTCGGTAAGCGAAGCAGCCGACAGAATTATCAAGTACGGTCCCAATATCAAATCCGTTCCTACAGGAAAGCCTCTTGAAACCGATATTACGGCAAAGGTTATGCTTAAGGTTGAAGACAACATAACAACCGACCATATTATGCCTGCCGGCGCAAAGATACTCCCCTACCGTTCAAACGTACCCTATCTTTCAAAATTCTGCTTCGGTGTGTGCGACACCACATTCCCCGAAAGATGCCTTAATGAAGGCGGCGGTTTTATAATCGGCGGTGCAAACTACGGTCAGGGCTCATCAAGAGAACACGCAGCCCTTGTTCCCCTCTATCTTGGCATCCGTGCAGTTATTACAAAATCTTTCGCAAGAATGCACAAGGCTAACCTTATAAACTCGGGCATAATTCCCCTTACGTTCAGCAATGAAGCTGACTATGACAGAATTTCCGCAAATGATTCTCTTACCCTTAAAGACATCTGCACGGCAGTTTCATCATCAGACAAGGCAATTCTCATAAATAACACGAAGAACGAGGAATACGAGCTTTGCCTCGACTTATCGGAGCGTGCAAGACAGATTCTCCTTGCAGGCGGAATGCTTAATTTTACAGCTAATAACTAATGATAGGAATGATATAAATGTTTGAAGAAAAAATTTCCGCAGCACTTGCGGCTTATGAGAAGCTCTTAAGAGAACAGCTTGAGAGAAACGAAAGAATTAAGGAAAATAAGGATTTTATTGATTTCAAAGCCCTTGATAAAATTATCATCGGTGTCTGCGGCGGTGACGGAATAGGTCCCGTTATCACAAATGAAGCTGCACGTGTGCTTTCCTTCCTTCTCAAAAAGGATGTTGATGCAGGCAAAATTGAATTCAGAACAATTGAAGGTCTTACAATTGAAAACAGAATTGCAAAAATGCAGCCCATCCCCGATGACGTCCTCGCTGAACTTAAAAAGTGCCACGTAATACTCAAGGGCCCCACAACAACACCTCAGGCAGGCGACGGACTTCCCAATATTGAAAGTGCAAACGTTGCTATGAGAAAGGCCCTTGACCTTTTTGCAAACCTCAGACCCGTTCGTATCCCCGAAGAGGGCATTGACTGGACCTTCTTCCGTGAGAACACTGAGGGCGCTTATGCTGTAGGCTCAAAGGGTGTAAACGTTACCGATGAACTGGCAATGGACTTCGTTGTTACAACAACAGAAGGCACCGAAAGAATTGCAAAGCTTGCCTACAACTATGCAAGAAACAACAAAAAAGAAAGAGTTTCTATCATTCAGAAAGCAAATGTCATAAAAACAACAGACGGTAAATTCCTTAATATCTGCAGAGAAATCGCAAAGGATTATCCTGAAATCATCACAGACGAATGGTACATAGATATCTGCACGGCGAAGCTTATTGACAAAAAGCGCCGTACAGACTTCAAGGTATTTGTTCTTCCCAACCTCTACGGCGACATCATTACCGATGAGGCAGCAGAATTCCAGGGCGGTGTAGGCACCGCAGGA
The DNA here is from genome assembly GCA_045586465.1 of Acutalibacteraceae bacterium. GTDB lineage: Bacteria > Bacillota > Clostridia > Oscillospirales > Acutalibacteraceae > RUG806. The sequence continues at coordinate 9,584 of JAZNAI010000116.1, forward strand.
AGTGCAAACATAGGTAAGCGCTACGCAATGTTTGAAGCCATTCACGGTTCAGCTCCCAGAATGGTGAATGAAGGCAGAGCACAGTATGCTGATCCCTGCTCTATGCTCAGAGCCGCTGCAATGCTTTTATCCCACATCGGCTACATTGAAGAAAGCAAAAATCTCGATAAGGCTATAGACATCTGTATGGCAGATTCTTCTATGAAGATTACGGGCCGTGCAGACGGATGCACCTGCAGTGAATTCGGTAATTTCATTATGGATACCCTTGTAAAAATCACAACTGATAAGGATTAATTAAATGAAAAACTCAAGAGAAATTTCTTCATCCGTAATATCAAGACTTCCCCGGTATTACAGATTTCTATGTGAGCTGTATGCCAACGGAACAACACGTATTTCTTCGAAGGAATTAGCAGAAATTATGGGCTTGACCGCATCTCAGATCCGTCAGGATTTTAACTGCTTCGGAGGTTTCGGACAGCAGGGCTACGGTTATAATATAGAACAGTTAATCGCTGAATTTGCCGGCATTTTAGGTCTTAATGAGCTTAAAACCGCAATTCTTATCGGCGCCGGAAATCTCGGACGTGCCGTTGCAAGCCAGATGTCATTTGAAGACAAGGGCTTTAAGCTTATCGGCATTTTCGACTGCGATCCGTTATATAAAGGCATAAAAATAAGGGATATTCCGATTTCCGCTGATGATGCAATTGCAGATTTCTGTCACGAACACCATCCCGATATGGCAGTTCTTTGTCTGCCTGCAGATAAGGCTCCCGAAATGGTTGACACTCTTGTAGAGCTTGGTGTAAAAAGCTTCTGGAACTTCTCGCATTACGATATTCTCAGAAAGTATCCCGAGCTTAATGTGGCAAATGTACACCTCAGCGATTCACTTATGACACTTTCCTTCATTATTAAAAACAATTCGGGAGAAAACGTATGATTAAAGTTGTAAGTCTTGACATTCTTGACCTTATCGGCTTTCAGTCGGGAATTCTTTTTGTTCTCAGAGAGAACCAGAATAATGATTCCGTAAAGGTATCCTTCTACAGTTTTGATATAGAAACCAAGTCTATTGCAACAGTTACAAAAAATGCCTATCTGCTGACGAAATTCGGCAGTGCATACGCTCCCATTGCAAAGCAGCTGGGTGATTATGTATCATGCGATGCGGCAAGACTATGGAACGGCCACACATTCGTCATATATTCAACGGGTGAGACAGGAATATTTGATGAGCACGGAAATCTTATAAAAACCTCGGACCTTCTCTATAGGGAATCTCCTGCAAGAGACGTGGCAGTTGATAACAACTACATCTGGAGTGTTGTACCTGAGCAGAATCTTATTATCAAATATTCACTCCTGCAAAACAGAGTCATAATGCGAATCGGAGGAGACGGTTCTGATACCTTTTCTGAGCCTGTTTCTGTCAGCGAATATAACGGTTATCTTTATATCTGCAATAAAAAATCAAAAAAAATCAAACGAATCGATCTGAAAAATTTCCTCGTAGAAGATTACAAGGAATTTGATGAAGCAGTTTATAATTACGTGCGTGTTGACAACAGTGAATTTGTTATTCTTGACTCCGGCGTATATTTATTGTAATTGTAAAATTTGTCATTAATTTTTTGTTTATACTTACAAATTTATTCTTTTTCCAACATTATATTTGCATTTCGGACAGTTAAGTGATAGTATAAATGTGGCAATATTCTCAGTTGTACTGTTAACGGGAATGTATACAAGTATCATCAGGCAGCCTTGTTATCGGTATAACGGGGCTGCTTTTTTTATAATTACGGCCGCTAAGGTCAAATCAGGAGGAAATATTGTATGAAACTTGTTTACGACATCAAGGACAAACCTAATTTCGGTAAACTCATTATTTTTGCCATTCAGCAGCTGCTTGCTATTATGGCAGCTACCCTTGTAGTACCGATCATTATTAACGGCAACGCAGGACTTGAAGGCGAAAATGCTATGAGCACCGCTGCAGCACTCTTCGGTGCAGGCATAGGTACACTTGTTTATGTTCTTTTCACAAGAAAGAAAAGCCCTGTTTTCCTCGGCTCTTCATTTGCTTTTATCGGCTCAATGACATCTGCATTCGCAGGTGCAGTATCAATCGCAGCAGGCTATGCAGGACTTATTCTCGGTGCTGTTCTTGCAGGTCTCGTTTATGTACTTATTGCCATTATCGTTAAATTTGCAGGTGTAGGCTGGATTAACAAGGTAATGCCCGCAGTTGTTATCGGTCCCACAGTTGCAATTATCGGTCTTTCTCTCGCAGGAAACGCAGTCGGTGATCTGCAGAAAGCTAATGGCGGCGGCGATTACAGAATTGCAATTATCTGCGGACTTGTAACACTTATTGTTACAATGCTTGCCTCCACTTACGGCAAAAAGGGAATGAAGCTTATCCCCTTTATTATCGGTATTCTTGCAGGTTATGCAACAGCGGGTATCATTACTGCTATAGGTATGGCTACAAACAATCCCGCACTTCTTATTTCTGACTTCTCCCCCATTACCGCATTATGGGCAGACGGCATTACTCTCAACACCTTCATATCAGTTCCCGACTTTACGTTTATGACTGCATTCAAGGGCATAAAGGACCTTGATTTCACATACATAAGCACTCTTATTGCGGCTTACGTTCCCGTTGCATTCGTTGTATTTGCTGAACACATTGCTGACCACAAAAATATTTCTTCAATCATCGAAAAGGATCTTCTTGAGGATCCGGGCTTAAGCAACACTCTTCTCGGTGACGGTGTTGGCTCAATGGCAGGTGCTCTCTTCGGCGGTTGCCCCAACACCACCTACGGTGAATCCGTTGCTTGCGTTGCTATCACAAGAAACGCTTCTGTTGCTACAATTATCACAGCTGCAGTTCTTGCAATTTTCATTTCATTCTGCAATCCCTTCGTAGCATTTGTAAACTCTATTCCCTCCTGCGTAATGGGCGGTGTTTGTATGGCTCTTTACGGCTTTATTGCTGTTAGCGGTCTTAAGATGATTCAGAAGGTTGACCTTGAAAAGAACAGAAATCTCTTCGTTGTTTCCGCAATTCTTATTGCAGGTATCGGCGGTCTTTCCGTTTCCTTTGGCAAGGTTACCATTACAACTATTGCCTGCGCTCTTATTCTCGGTATTGTTGTTAACCTTATTCTTTCTAAGGAAAAGGACGAAGCATAATAAGTTTCATATTTTTCAGCCGCTGTCCGTGTGACAGCGTTTTTTTCTATTGAAAACATCTGCATTCTGATATATAATAATGTTATCACTAAACTTCGGAGGATATTATGATTCATTATATTGAAAACGATTATTTTAAGATTGGCGTAAAGGAAGCAGGCTGCGAACTGACGAGCGTTTATTCAAAAAAGGCAGATTATGAATATTTATGGCAGGGTGATGAGTCTGTATGGTACGGTCAATCCCCCATCCTCTTTCCCATTGTAGGAAGACTTATTGACGACAAATACCGCTTCAACGGAAAAGAATATACGATGCCCAAGCACGGATTCGCAAGAAAAACCGACTGGACTCTCCTCAATAAAGAAGAAGACTCAATGTCCTTTATTCTTTCCGAATCGGAAGAAACCCTTAAAATTTATCCCTTTGAATTTGACCTCATTGTAAGCTATACACTTGAAGGCAACAAGCTTACGGTCTCTCACAATGTCGTAAACAAAAACGAATACGATATGTATTTCTCTCTCGGTGCCCATCCCGGATTTAACTGTGAAATCGGTGATTCTCTTGTTTTTGATAAAAACGAAACTCTTGACACAGAAAAGATTGACCTTGTTAATTCATTAAGATTACCCGAGACCTTTAACGTTCTTGATAACAATAATGAAATCGTAATTACCGAAACAATTTTTGACGAGGACGCCCTTATTCTTCACGGTATTCAGTCTGAAAATATTACACTCAAGCATAAAAACGGCAAAAATACCGTAAAATTCAATATGGGCGGCTCACCCTATCTCGGAATATGGGCAAAGCCTGCCGCTCCCTATGTATGCATTGAGCCTTGGTTCGGCGTAAACGATTCCTTTGAAAAAAAGGATGATATTTCAAAAAAGGATGCAATCAACAAGCTTTCCTCAGAGGAAATATTTACATTCGAGTGGTCTGCAGAATTTATTGATTGATTATTGACAGAAAAGCATAAAAATTATAAAATTATATTACAGTAAAAACGGGAGAAAATATTATGGACGAATTTACACCTGAAATCGTATCCATTTTTGATGAAGAAGGAAACGAACATCTTTTTGAAGAACTCGACAGAATAGAAACCGAAAACGGCAAATACGTTGCATTATTGCCTTTTTCCGAATCGGAAGAAGAGGTGTCCGATGAAGATAATGAACTTATTATTCTGAAGGTTATCGAAGAAAGTGACGAATTCTATCTTGAGCCTATTGAGGACGACAAAGAATTCAATGAAATCGGCGAAATTTTTGAAGAACGCTTAAGCGAAATGTTCATTTTCGAAGAAGAAGTCGAATAATTAAGTTATTTACCCTGCGTTGTGCGATAAACGTACAGTTATATTAACCCAACACACATTTTCAGGGAATTAGTCTCTGGTTGCGGATTGCAGACCTCCCGATTTTTCGGACGAAGGGAGCGTGAACCAATCAGGATGGTACCCACCTGCTTGAGAGCAGGTTATTATCGCTGTATACGGCAAGGCGGGGCACATAAAAAATAATTACGGACTGTGTTAAACACAGTCCGTTTTACATTTTATGAAAACCTGATAATTACTTTTCGGAGGCTTTTCTTATAAACCTCTTGAAGAAAGCAACACCATCAAACATTGAGCTTACGGGAATTCTTTCATTTGTGCCGTGAGTTGTAAGAAGAAGTCCGGTGTTTACAAGGAAGGGAGAATATCTGTAGATATTTTCACAAACTCTCTCATAATGGCAGGCATCAGTACCGCCCATAACAAGGTAAGGTGCTACAATATTATCTGAGTTCATTCCCATACAGATTTCTTCAATAATTCTGAAGCTTCTTGAATCTGTGGGAGAAATCTTTGAGGGATTCTTCCAGCCGGGCTTTACATTGATTTCTGCCTTTTTATTCTTTATAACCTTTCTCAGGTGCTTTGTAACGTCCTCAATTGTTTCACCGGGGTAAATACGGACGTTAACATTTACAGATGCCTTCTGCGGAAGAACGTTGGGTGCAGGGCTGCCCGAAGCCATAGTAACACCCTGGGTTGTTCTTATAAGGCTTGCTGCCGGCGGAATATAGGTCATAACCTTGGTTAAAAGAGGCTTTAAGAGCTTAAGATTACAAGTAACAAGTCTTACGGGATAAGAGCAATTTCTGCCGATTTTATCAAAAAGCTGCATCATCATAGGTGAAAGCTCTGCATCAAACTGATGGTTTTCAATATCCTTAATTACGTCAGCTAAATGTCCGAGAGCGGTATGATTGGGAGCCTGCGATGAATGACCGCCCTTTGCGGTAACTGAAATTTCAAAATCGGCATATCCCTTTTCTGCAACACCAACACCTGCAAGATTCTTATTAAGCACGCCCTTTACGTTTACGGGAAGAATTGCTCCGCCTTCGTCAAGTACGCAGTCAAGACGTATATTATTCTTTTCAAAATAATCGCACATTACTACGGCACCGGAAAATTCGGAGGTCATAACCTCTTCATTATGACCGAGACAAACATAAACGTCACGCTCGGGCACAAATCCCTCCTCCAGAAGGTCTTCAACGCTTTCCATTACCGCAATAAGGTGATTTTTCATATCAAGAGCGCCTCTGCCCCAGATAAACTCACCGTCATCGACACCGTCAAAGGGAGGATGAGTCCAATCATCAAGCGTTCCCTCGGAAATGGGCACTACGTCCTGATGCGAAAGAAGAGCTATAGCATCAAGAGTTGAATCCTTGCCCTTCCATCTGTAAAGACGGGGACCCTTGCAATCAACCTCAAGAAGCTCAAGATTCTTATGAATAAGAGGATATCTTTCCTCTAAAAATTCTGCAAATTCTTCAAAAGGTGCCCATTCTGTTTTTTCAGGCTCCTTGCTTGCAATTGTCGGAATTTTTATTGCATCGGAAAGATTTTTTCTGAATCTGTCAAGATTCACCTTTTCATCGGGGAGTGCCTCTCCCGTAATTTTTTCAGGCTTATAAAAATAAGCCTTTACAGGGACAACCGCAAGTGCGGCAGCAAGACCTGCCAGCATTCCGTACTTGAATTTTGAGTCCATAATTTAACCTCTCTTTGTATTATTTCGCTGTTCACGAAGCTTTCTTAAACGCAGTTTTCTTTTATTTCTATAGGATATAACGCATAAAGGAATCATAACAACAAGCACAACAATAAACAAAATAATAAATGCAGGGCTTGTAAGTATGCTGATAATTTTATCTAAAACAAATTTTGCAGGACTTAACTTTACATCAAAAGCGGCAACAAGCTCAACCTCTGCAACAGTCTCCCCTGCATATTTTATTGCTGCACGTCCGAGCACATCACCCTTTTTTACAGGCGCATCAACCTGTTCCATAGTAAGCTCACTTATAGGTTCGACTAATACACTTTCCGCAGTAACCCCCGAGGGTACAAGAGCACTTACATTTTCAATCGGAACAAGACTAACATAATCAAACTCGTCTGAAAGCCTTACCTTGACTTCTCCGGCATAGGTTGAGGTATTTGCAACAACTCGGAGCTTTATATTTGAAAATGCCCATTCGTAAAGCTTTTTTGACGTTACAAAGGACATATTTTCCAATGACTCATCCTCATCAACATTCTTCATCGGAGCATCCAGAACCACACAAACGTAATTATATCCGTCTTTTGATGCCATTGAAACAACATTACAGTTTCCCGAGGCGGTATTACCCGATTTACCGCCCTTTACGCTTTTCACATAATAATCTCCGATACCAGCATTAATAAGATAATTGGTATTTTTAAGATATCTTGTTTCATGATATTTGTTTGTTGCAGGCATCTCATAAAGAAAGGTTGCAATAATTTTTGAAAATACGGGATTTTCCATACAATAACGGAACATAACAGCCATATCACGTGCAGTTGTAAACTGATTCTCCGTATTATAACCGCCGGGATTAGAAAATGACGTGTCTTTAAGCCCGAGTCCTTTGGAAAATTCATTCATTCTGTCAACAAACTTATCGTTACTGCCGTCTACAAATTCGGCAAGCACGTTGGATGCATCATTCGCATTATAAACAAGAAGACAATAGAGCAACTCTTCAACTGTCATAGTCTCCCCAACAAGAATACCTGCTGTTGTTACACCGAGATGCTCAATGCTTCTTATTGCCGTCGCTGACGCTGTTACGGACTGAGAAAGGTTATCACAGTTTTCAATAACAAGAATCGCTGTTACAATTTTCACAAGCGCACCGGGATCACAGCGGACAAGCGAATTTTTATCATAAATAACACCGTTCTCGTCATCGGCGCTTACAAGATATGCAATTTCAGCATCCGTTTCGAACGAATCAGTAAAAGCGGCAGACGCCACTACAAGCAAAGAGTTTATTAAAATAAAAATACTGAGCAGTAAAATTATAAATTTTTTCATAGACAACACCGACTTCTTGTTGTATTATAGATATGTAATATTTATACCCCACGGAGGAATATAAATGATATATATCACAGGTGATATACACGGAGATTCAGAAAGACTCAGCAAAACCGAGCTGAGTATGATAAATAAAAACGATACACTTATTATCTGCGGAGACTTCGGCTTTATCTGGAATAACGATCTGAGAGAATCGCAGATTCTTAACCGCCTGGAAAAAAGAAAATACAATATCTGCTTTATTGACGGTACCCACGAAAACTTCAACGTACTGGGAGATATGCCGGTTGCACTTTGGAACGGAGGCAGAGTTCATAAAATCCGTTCAAACGTTTTCCATCTTATGCGCGGTCAGGTATATGAAATTGAAGGTAAGAAGTTCTTTACAATGGGCGGCGGTGAAGATCCCGAATACGACCTTCACGAAAATGACGATCCGGTAACAGGAAAAGAAACTCCTACTGCCCAGGAAATGCTTACAGGAGTCAGCAATCTCGAAAAACACGAATACAAGGTTGATTATATAATAACACACGAACCGCCTGCAAAAATCAGAGATTTTCTCCGACTCAGCGAAAACAAGACCCTGCGTGTAACCGCTCTCGGAGCATACTTTGACGAGCTTTCACAGCAATGTGAATTTTCAAAGTGGTTCTTCGGCAGTATGCACACAGACAAGTTTATAACAGATAAATATGTCGCATTATTCCGAAATATTATAAGCACAGATAACAAGATTCAAACCAATGACGCCTTCAGCAAATAAGCTCCTTAAGTGCACAAGAGGCTTCCTCAAAAGTAAAACCGCCGGGAGTTCTGTCAAAATTCTTCACGCCGCTTTCCCAACGATGTGAAATTTCATCAATTTCTGCTTCAGACACTTTTACATCAATAACAGAAAGCTTTTTTATTGCGGCAACAATAGCTTCAAAATCGGTATTCATACAAGAAAGTATTGCTTCGAGCTTTTCGGGGCAATATTTTTTTGTCTTTTTAAGCAGGGCAGGAAAAAGAACAGCACATGCCTTTCCGTGGGGAACAGCGTGATTTTCGGTAAGATAATAACCGACCGTATGAGGGAAACAAGTTCCTGCAATATTAATGGCAAGCCCTGCATATAAAGAAGCAATATAAAGACTCTCATATTCATTTTCGGAAAGCTCCGAGTAAAGCTTATCGGAAAGGATAAAATTCTTGAGAAGAGATAATGCTTTCAGAGAATACGTTTCCGATAAATCATTTGAAGAAGCTGCAACAAAAGCTTCAGCTGCGTGGCAGAAGGCATCAAGGGCAGTAGAAACTCTTGTAGCAACAGAAGCCGTCATTGTGTACTTATAGTCGCAGAAAGACACGTCTGCATAACAATCGGGTCCGGAAATGCTCTTTTTTATTCCCGTATCGGAATTTGTGAGCACGCTTACACCCGTAACCTCACTTCCCGTTCCTGCAGTAGTACCGAGAAGAATAACGGGCAGATGAGCAGCAGGCACAGCTCTCTTGTATATATCTGCGTGATGCTCGATATCGTTTCTTGCAAAAATTGCAACAGCCTTTGATGCATCAAGCACAGAGCCGCCGCCGACCCCGAAAATAAAATCGGCACCGTATTCCCTTGCGCACTCCCCTGCTTCCTTGCAGGTAAGAGTTTCGGGATTGGGCTCTATTTTATCGAAAATTCTGTATTCAATACAATTGCTTTCAAGAAGCTGCTTTACATCAGAAAGAGCTCCGCTTTTTACGGCAGAATTTCTTCCCGTTACAATAAGGCATTTTTTACCGTAGCTATTAATGCAACCGCCCTTTTTCAGGACACAGTCTTTACCGCTTATAATTTTAACGGGCATATATGAATCCATAACAATTCACCTATCAAATAATATACACAGATATTATAATAAAATATAAGCGTTATGTAAACGGAAAAATCATAAAATTTAATAAAAAATAAAAGAAAAAAGCGAAGCCGAAGCTCCGCTTTAAATCAATTGACCGATATACCCGAAATCTCAAAAAATTCTCTGTATTCCCTGAATCTGAATTTCAGCTTAGAATACTCACCCGGTTTGATATTTATAATACGCTTATAGCCGACAGTTGTGCTTTCTGCAAGCTTTTTCCACTTATTCTTTTTGGTATCGAAGCCGAGAATATCAAATTCTTCAATGTGCTGACCGTGAGCAATATTCTCACGCACAACAATTTTGTCAAAATATTCATTTTCGGGAATATTCACTACTATTTCGGGATGCTTGTCATTGTCTGCAGGTCTCCAATATGTATCCATATCGTCAGACAGCACATTCTCAGGTGCGGTATCTTTGTTATACACACTTGAAACAGAAACACCGCCTGCATCCTTAAGAAGATTGTATCCGAAGAAAAGATTGAGCTCGCATCCGAGAGCATTCAGAATCTGCACATCGGTGTCATCAAACTCGCCCCTCTTATTCGGAGCAAGTCCCAGCATAAGACAGGAATTATTTCCTACCGTATTATAATATAGCTTTATAAGCTTGTCCTTTGTCTTAATGGAATATTTGTCGTCCTCCTCAAAGAACCAATGGGAACGCATAGGCACAGATACTTCGCAAGGATACCAGATAAAATCTGATTCCTTTTTAACAGCCTTTCTGCTTCCGAGATCAAGGTCAAACATATTGGAATGCTTTTTATTAGCAGTTGCTGTCTCACTTCCGTCCTCGTTTACGCCGAGGTGGGAAGGAACAACACTCCACTCTTCGTTTCTTGTAACGCCTTTTTCATTACCGCACCAGCGTACATCCGGTCCGCGGAACGAAATAACGGCATCAGGCTGAAGCTTTCTTATAAGAGCGTAATACCTGCCCCAGTCGTGCTTCTGAATACGTCTTTCATTATCACCGCATACACCGTCAAGCCATACACAGAAAACGTCACCGTAATTTGTAAGAAGCTCGGTAAGAAGGCCGCAGAAGAAATCATCATACGCCTTTCCCTCACCGTAGGTCTTTTCGTGTCTGTCCCAGGGCGCCAGATATATACCGAATTTAAGTCCGTACTTTCTGCAGGAATTGCTGAGCATCTTAACAAGATCCCCCTCGCCTTCAAGCCAGTTGGAATTCTTAATGCTGTAATCGGTATATTCGGAAGGCCATAAGCAAAAGCCGTCATAATGCTTACAGGTAAGAACAAGTCCCTTCATTCCTGCTGACTTTGCAACAGCACACCACAAGTCGGTATTCATTTCCTCGGGCCAGAACATACTGGGAGGCGTAAAGCCGTCACCGTACTGTTTACCCGTAAATACAGGCATACCGTAGCTTATAAGCCCGTAAAACTCAGTTTTCTGCCATTCTATCTGCCTTTTTGAAGGCACAATGCTGACAGTACCTTTATAACCTTTTTCCACAGGAACTTACCTTTCAATCGTTATTGGTTGCAACTATATTTGCGCCCGTACCGAGAATATTCTCAATAATTACCTGACCGATTTTTACGGGAGCTTCAACGCATACGGAATTGATTTCCTTCATACAGTCAAAAAGCATATCCTTGGGAACGGGCTTATCCGACTTTACGGGAACAACGGGAAGAATACCGCCGCAAACCTTTACGGATGAAGTAAGTGAACGGGTAGGATTTGTAATTTCGGTCTTGGCATAAGATTCACCGCGCTTACAGGTATTTCCCGTTACGGAAATAATTTCCGAATCGGTATATTCAACTGTTATAGGGCATCCGAGAGGACAGGCAACACAAGTTAAATCTCTTTTCATTTTTATTCCTCCACTCTGACAACAATTGAGCTGTCGGCCGTCATTGTGCTGAGAATATCAGCGGGAATAACCACGTTTTCCATTTCACCGGGAGCGAGCTTTACCTTCTTCTTAGAAGAAATAACCTTACCGTCAACCTCAAGAACAACCTTTGCGTTCTTAAATACTCTGCCCACACGGAAATATATCTTAACGTCGTCTTTGTTGTTTATATTAACCCTCTGAGGTACAAGATAGCGCACACCGTTTCCTGTTGTGCCGTTTACATAGCAGGGATTTTCGTCACTCTTTCCCAGTATGTAATCAGCAGCACCCTTACCTGCAAGCTGAGACTCAAGGGTTACGTAGTCAACAAGGTCGTGAACGTGAAGAACGTTACCGCAGGCAAAAATACCCTTGTGGTCAGTCTGCCTCATTTCGTCAACAACAGCACCGCTTGTAATTCTGTCAATGCCGATGCCTACGTTCTTTGTAAGCTCATTTTCAGGGATAAGTCCGACAGAAAGCATAAGTGTATCACACTCAATATACTCTCTTGTGGAATCAATAGGCTGAAGATTCTCATCAACCTTTGCTATTGTAACGCCTTCAAGTCTTTCCTTACCGTGAGTTTCTACAACTGTTGTTGAAAGTCTGAGAGGAATTCCGAAATCGTCAAGACACTGAACAATATTTCTTGTAAGACCGCCCGAATAAGGCATAAGCTCACAAACAACTTTAACCTCTGCACCCTCAAGAGTCATTCTTCTTGCCATAATAAGTCCGATATCACCTGAGCCTAATATAACAACCTTTTTACCGGGCATATAACCGTCAAGATTAACGTACTTCTGAGCAGTACCTGCAGTCATAATACCGGAGGCTCTTGTACCTGCAATTTCAAGTGCTCCTCTGGGTCTTTCACGGCAGCCCATTGCAAGAACAATAGCCTTAGCCTGAATCTTAAGAAGACCGTCAGCCTTGTTTACTGCAGTAACAAGATTATTACCGTCAATATCAAGAACCATCGTATCGGTCTTTACAACAATATCCGTCTTTTCAATCTGCTCAATAAACTTTGCAGCATATTCGGGACCTGAAAGCTCTTCACCGAAATAGTGAAGACCAAAGCCCGTGTGAATACACTGCTCAAGAATACCGCCGAGAGTTTCTGCTCTTTCGAGCACAATTATACTTTCTATACCGCACTCACGTGCCTTAAGGGCTGCAGCCATGCCTGCAGGACCGCCGCCCACAACTACAAGATCATAATTCAACATGACTTAGACCTCCTTACTTTGTTTTATCAAAAAGAATATTTGAGCCTGCACCGAATTTTGTTATTTCGTTGATTTCGGTACCGAGCTCACGTGCAAGAATTTCAACAACCTTTGAACCGCAGAAGCCGCCCTGACAGCGTCCCATACCGGCTCTTGTGCGTCTCTTTACACCGTCAACGTCTCTTGCGCCTGCAGGAGCCTTTATTGCATCGATAATTTCGCCCTCTGTGATTGTTTCGCATCTGCATACGATTCTGCCGTAAGCAGGATTCTTTGCAATAGCTTCTGCTCTTTCTTCATCTGTTGCGTGTCTGAAACGGAAGACGTCTTCTCTTGTGCCGTTGAAGCTTTCGTTTACCGTAACATCACCCATAGAATTCTTAATAATATCAACAAGATATTCAGCAATAGCGGGAGCAGAGGTAAGTCCGGGAGATTCAATACCGGAAGCATGAATAAACTGAGGATTTACCTTGCTGGGTCCGAGAATAAAGTCATCGTTAACGGGATGAGCACGAAGTCCTGTGAATGACGTAATTGCATTTCTTACGGAAACTGCGGGACAGCTCTTTACGGAGAAGGTCTTTATAGTCTTAAATCCGTTAGCTGTCGTGGACTTATCAAATTTATCCTCAATATCCTCTGCAGTAGGTCCGATAAGGAGATTGCCGTCAACAGTAGGAGATACAAGTATACCCTTACCCATCTTTGTGGGACACTGGAAAATAGTATGGCTCACCATATTGCCTACAGCCTTATCGAGTATGAAGTATTCACCGCGGCGCATAACAAGATTTACACAGTCATCGCCGATAAGCTTTGCTATTTCATCGGAATGTGCACCTGCGGCATCAACAACATATTTTGTCTTTATTTCACCTGCGTCTGACTTCAACGTAAATATGCCGTCTGCAAAGGAAATTTCCTTTACTCGGAAATTTCTCACGAATTCAGCACCGTTTACAACAGCATTCTCAGTTGCTGCAATTGTAAGCTCATAAGGACATACGATACCTGCGCTTTCCGCTCTGAGAGCTCCTGCAACGTCATCTGCAAGATTAGGTTCAAGAGCTTTCAGCTCCTCCTTTGAAAGAATACTGAGTCCGGGTACACCGTTTGCTGTGCCTCTGTCATAAAGGTCCTTTATTGTGTCCATTTCCTCTTCTGAAAAAGCAACAACAAGCGAACCGTTATTTTTATAAGGAACACTGAGCTTTTCACAAAGCTCCTTCATCATTGAGCAACCCTTGACATTAAGCTGAGCCTTGAGCGTTCCCGGCTTTGCATCAAAGCCTGCATGAACAATGCCGCTGTTTGCCTTGCTTGCTCCCATGGCAACATCATTAGTTGCTTCAACAAGCACGGTTTTAAGATTGTATTTTGAAAGCTCACGGGCAGTAAGAGCACCTATTACACCTGCACCGATTACGGCTACATCATAACACATACTAAACATCTCCTTAAATATGCACAAGCATATATTATATACTTTATAATTATATAGCTAAACACAAAATAAATCAATATATTTTACATATCAAGTCCGTTAAAGTCAGTTAATTTTTTTGTGATTTTCTGAATAAAATCAGATATTTCTGTATTTTC
>JAZNAI010000117.1:0-6766 GCA_045586465.1 Acutalibacteraceae bacterium
CAGCAGATTTTCCGTGTCGGGGGACGCTTCGCATCTTTCCCATTTTGAAACTGCCTGACGGCTGACTCCTATTTTTTCTGCGAGGGCCTCCTGGGAAAGTCCGCTGTGTTTTCTCAGGGCTGTTAATTTATTCGCTGTAAAAATATTCATATTTAACCTCCGTTTTACGGTTGCGGCAGAAAATGCAAGCCGAAGTATATACTGAAAAATGCTTATGTAAACTGCAGTTGGTGTTTTTTTGCTTTCTCCCGGGGTAAACTGATATCACGGCAGACAAAGAAGTCTGTCGGAAATAAAATTTGAAAATACTTTATCGGGAGAAAATAAAATGAAACTTAAAAATACCGGGCATTTCGGAATACAAAGAAAAATTGTTGCAAATATGACAAGCGAAAGTTGGAGAAGCGTTCCCCACGTATCCTATATGTATGAAGCTGACGTGACAGAGCTCTTCGCATTATTCAGGGAAATGAATTCTGCGTATAACACTAAGGTTACCTTCAATACCCTGATGCTTAAAATCATAACAGAGGGGCTCAAGGCTGCACCCGTAATGAACTCACACATCAATTTTAACAGAAGATTGGTAAGAGGTCAAATAAATACTTTTGAAAATATAAATATTTCAATGCCTGCCATTCTTCCCGACGGAAAAATGATGACGCTGAATTTAAGAAATTTTGAAAACCGCAATCTTGACGATATGACTTCATATATTAATGATGTTACAAAAAGAGCGCAAAATTCAAATCTTGACGAGGCACTTTTTTCCGTTTCTCTTCACGATACGATTGAAGGCCTCAAAAAAGGGCATCTTCTGAAAACGGTATACAGGCTTGTGGGAGCAAAAACGGGAAAGCACCGTATCAAGACTCTGAGCGGAAAGGCAAAACGGGAGTATGAGGCAATTCCGGAAACTGAAAGACTTACCTTCCGTGACCTTGAGCAGGGTACCGTGACGGTATCAAATATCGGCTCAACCTATCTCGGACAGAAGGGTGCTATGGCACTTCTTGAAATTGTCCCTCCTCAGGTCTGTGCCTTCGGCGTGGGCGCCGTACAGAAGAAGCCTGCAGTAACGGAGGATAATAAAATTGAGATAAGACAGATACTTCCCATCTGTATTGCCTTTGACCACAGAGCGCTCGATTTCGGTGAGATTGCCCCCTTTATGAAAAGGCTTGATGAAATTTTTGAAAATCCTGAGATTATTTTTTCCTGGAGAAGCGAAAAGAGAAACCTCAGACGTATTACAGCATAAAAATAAGGGTACCTCTTCCGTGGGTACCCTTATCTGCTAATTAAATCGTGTTGCATATTGACAATGCTTACACATTTCCTCAGCGCATCTTTTCTGTGAAAAGCCCTCGTAAATCGCCCTTGCTCTCGGGGAGTCTACAATATCGGAAAGCTCCTCTGTGAACAGATTTCCCAGAGGAATACTGCCGTCCGCATCAAGACAGCAGGGTACAACCGTACCGTCACTCAGCACACCTATATGGTCTCTGAGTCCCATACAGAAGCTGACGTCCTGCTCGGGAGCGGTATTGTCGGGCCATACGAACATATCCGCAAATTCAAGATAAATTTTTTTTGAAAGTGTAAAGCCTTTTCTGTTTTCGGAAAAGCTGAATTCCTTTTCCAGTACGGAGATTATTTCGTCGTTAAGGCGGTTTTCTCCCTTGCCGTTCCACAGCCGCAGTACACAGATAATTCCCGTTTCTTCAGCATTTTTGCAGAACTCAATTATATCTCCGAGATAGTTTTCAAGAGAAACATCCGTTTCGTTAGCTTCATAGGAATGAAGAGAAAACGTAATCTTATAGGGGGCGGATTTCAGAATATCCTCTGCACGCTTTTTTATGAGGAAGCCGTTGGTGGCGACGGTTGTCTTAAAGCCGAGCTTTTTTGAAATTCCGAGAAATTCCCCGAGAAGCGGATGCAGCAGCGGCTCACCCATAAGATGCAGGTACAGATATTCCGTAAACGGCCTTATTTTTTCTGCAAGAAAAGTGAATTCCTCAACGGACAAAAGCTTCTTCTGCCTTTTTGTCTTGTGGCAGAAGAAGCAGTCAAGATTACATACGTTTGTGATTTCAAGATAAACCTTTTTATACATAAAATCAGTCTACAAAATTGAAGCGGTCCTTGTTTTCTTCCATAAACTTTGCGTATACCTTATCAACAAGCTCCTGGTCGTCAATGCCGATATAAGTATCGTAGTCGCTGTCGAGCTCCTCAACAACCTCTAAAATATGAACCTGAGTGTCGTCATTTTCGGGAAGAAGAGCCACGTAATCGCTGCCCTCAAATTCTATATAGCCGAGAATTTCAAATTTTTCTACCTTGCCGTCCTCGTCAACGAATTCGAAAAATTCCACCTCTTCTGTTTCGGGCACATTGTTTTTGTTATTGTTCTTGCTCATAATATTTTTTTCCTTTCAGAATTAATTACAATGTAATATAAAGGTTTTCAAGTCCTACCGATGCACGCAGAATCAGTCTTGCATCGTTTGCGGAGATTTTGTCGTCACGGTCGGCATCTCCTGCAAAAAAGGTCATTCCGTTAAGCTTTGTAAGACCTACCGCCGCACGCAGCGTCTGTCTTGCGTCGTTTGATGCTATAATTCCGTTGCCGTCAACGTCCCCCTTGCTGAAATAGGGTGATATATTTATTACGAACACTTCGGAAAATTCCTTGTAGGTAACGCTTATATGCTGTGTGCCCGTAACCGTCGGGTCGGGCGTGCTCATTTTATAGTCAGTAACATATTCGAAGGTATCGTCGGAATACACCAGTCTTACTCTCACGGGTGAAAGGTCGATGACCTCACCTTTGAAGAAATTAAGCGTGAAGCCCTTGGGAAACTCAAGGGTAATTTTTTCGGGAACAGCCTCAGAATAGCGGAATTCGAGTGTTACGTACATTCCGCCGAAATAAACGTCCACACGGTTTCCGGGGCCTATTATGAACTGAGACGGGTCGCAGACCGCTTCACAGCTATAGTGGTATACGTCCTCTTTTTCACCGTTATCGTAGGATGCCTCAAGCACAAGACCGTCAAGTGCGGGGATTTTTTTGTTATCGTAAACCGTAAGATTTTCAGGCTGCTGTTTTACAGTAAGTCCCGTAAGCCTTCTTGCTGTAACGTTTACTGTGAATTCGGTAAAAATGTCGGAATATTTATATGTGACTTTTATTGTGTGAGAGCCTTTTGAAAGTGCCGTGCCCTGCTTTTCACCCTGACTGCCCTCAATAATGAAGTCGGGGTTATTTTCCATCTGAGAATAGGTATATAGTACATCCTCACCCTCGGAAAAGCTGCAGACGACAATGAGCTCAGTAAGGTCAAGGGGCTGATTTTCACTGTATTCCGTTTTCGGCTTTTCTTTTACTGAAATGCCCGTTACGGGAAGTCTTTTTACCGTTACCTTAAAGCTGTCTGTGTAGCTGTTTACCCCGTCGGGTGAGTAGGATACCGTAACGGTTTTTTCTCCCGGCACCTTCATTTCGGGGGCATATACGGAATATCCCGTAATTAAGGCTTCTTTGCCGTCGCTGCCGAGAGAGACAACTTCGAGTCCCGTTAAATCAAGCTCCTCAGTACCGTCTGTATATTCCGTTTTTACGGGGAGCTGCTTTATTTTTATCCCCGTTATACTGCTGTCGGGCTCAGGTGTCTCAATAGCTTCAAGAGCACCCATCTGTACCCATCCCGTAACGCCGTCCTTAGGGATATATACCTTGCCGAAAAGCTCGTTTCTTATTTCCGTTATCTCGACAACCGTATTTTTTGTAAGCTCTGCGATTTTCTGACCCGTAATACCCGGGGTTGAAAAAACACTTGTAACCTCATTTACAACAACATACCTGCCCGTGCCCGAGGCAAAGCACAGGGGCATAAGAGCGAAAAGCATTGTGAATGTAAGTATTGCCGAAATTAATTTTTTCATTATATATCATTCCATTCAGGGCAGAATGCCGTTTTCGAGAAGAATGTCGTAAAGGCTGTCAAGACCTACGGCAATTCTTAAGGTTGTTCTTGCGGTTTCAGAGGTGATTATTCCCGTGCCGTAATAATCGACACGCCTGAGCTTTTCCATATCAGCCTCTTCAAGACCTACGGCAGACCGAAGGACGTATCTTGCATCCGATGCCGTTGTTTTGCCGTCGCCGTCGGGGTCGCCTAAGTGATTATCCTTTATAAACTGCTCTCTTTCGAGGCGCTTGTTATCTTCAGTTTCCTTGTCGCTTATCCATCTTGCAAAAAGCAGTTTGTCGCCGGTTTCGTTTTTGCCGATTTCCGTTACGGGCTCACCCGAAAAGTCGGAGCTCAGATACCAGCCGCCGAAGGTGTATCCGCCTATGGGAGAAAGAATATTATAAAGCCTTGCGCCCTCGCCCACTGTATAGGAAACGGGATTTTTGGAATTATCCGCTCTGCCGAAGGGGTAGGTCATATCCGTAGTCAGCACGTAGTTTATCTCATACGTCATAGGAATAAAGTGAGCAAACAGAGTAATTTCCTTTGTGCCTGCGGGGATTTTTCCGATTCTTGTGCTGCCGTCACGGGACCAGCCGTCAAAAATATATCCCGTTCTTTTTGCAGAGAAAAGAGTGATGTCCTCTGTAACTTCCTTTTCAAATGTAAAGGGGACGCCCACGGGTAAAACCGTACTGCCGTCGGTCAGCAGAAAAACGGGGACGGATTCTCTGTAAACATATACGGTTTCCGTGCCCTCATCCCTGAAATTTTCGGATGCCAGAAGGATTTTTGCCGATACCGTGCCGCTGTTCGCAAAGGGGAGCAGATCCTCCCTTGTTGCGGTAAAATTTTCTGCCGGGAGCTCTTTTACTGTCTTAATTTCTTCATTGTCCGTGCTGAGCTCAAGGTACAGCTTCGTTTCATAACACAGATATTTTTCCGGGGAGGAAAGAAGTGCCTCTTCGCTTTTATACTGCTCCAGAGCAATGTCATAAATTGTTTTTCTTAAGTCCTCGGCACTTTCGAGTGCGTGAGATATACTGATACCGAGAGAATCATCCGCATTTTTTGTAAAGCCCGTGATTTCGGGGGCAGGGGTCAGCTTGTCCTGACTTTCCAGAGCAAGGGACGGCACAAAGAACGATAATATTAAAATGAAGCACAAAAGCAATGCCGAAAATCTTTTCACCGTCTGCCCTCCCGCAATAAACTAATGTAATTATATATGTAAATAATATTTCAGTCAACAGCAAATATTTTCCTTCTGTCTGCTTGTTGACAAAAGAGACTATATGCTGTAAATTGGAAATAAGAATTATAACCGAAAGGAAATCCCTATGAAAAAGCTTATTTCCGTCATTCTCGCACTTGTGCTTGTGCTTTCCTTTGCCTCCTGTATGAAGGTAAATATCACCCTGCCCGAAAAGGAGCTCGGAGTAAATACGGGCGTTGTCGAAAACACTACGGCAAGGCCTCAGGAGACAGTCACTCTCCCCGAAATCACCACCTCCCCTGCAGAAAACACAACTGCGGCTCCCGTGCCTGTTCCCGAAAACACGACCGCCGCTCCCGTGCAGAAAACTCCCCTTACAATGTCAAAGGCAGAGCTTCTGGAGTGGTTCAATTTAAGCCTTAATAACGTAAAAGAGGGAATGCCGGGCTTTACCCGTGCAAAGCAGACCACCGTTGCGGATATCGTTCTTTCAAATCAGCTTGCAAATACCCTTGTAAGCTTCGTAAAGGGAATGCTTCTCTCCGAGGAGGTTGAAAACAAGACCGCTGCAAAGGGTCAGTCCTGCGTTGAGCTTATGTCTCCCGACGGTGAGAGATATGTCTCTCAGCTTTCAATGGCAGATGTCAAGGATATTTCCGTAATGGCTCAGGGCACGGGCTATGCCGTAACGGTTACTCTTCCCGATGCGGTGAATCCTACAAAGGACGAGGGTGCCTATGCTAAGATTTTCAATTTCATCACCGTTGACGACGTTGTAAACACCTACGCTCCCAAAGTAGGCGCAACCGTGGCACGTAACAATATAAAGGTTACGTATTCCGGCTGTACGGCAAAGGCGGTAATTTCCCCCGACGGTAAAATTGAGTCCTATAATACGTATGTTACCTGCGTGGTTTCCCTTAAGGATGCCACCGTCAAGAAGGGTGTTACTATTAACACCGACGTCGAATTTACCCTTGTTTCTACAACAGACTATACAAATTTTGACTATTAATTACAAAATTGTATTTTTTCTCCTCGGTAATTTTGATAAAGTCACTTGACAATTGATTCCCGATGTTGTAAATTATGTATGTATTGCATACTGATTTACTGTGTGCAGAACATTATAACGGCACAGAGCCGTATCTATTGAAAGGGGTATACACCTAATGAAGAAAAATGCTTTAAGAGTAATTGCTCTCGTTCTTGTTGCAGGTATGCTTTTCGCTTTCGCTTCCTGTACTCAGGAAATTCACGTTCGTTTTGTTGACAAAGACGGTAACGACATTAACATTGGCGGTCTCGTAGCTGCAACTCCCTCAGGCGGAGAGCAGACACAGACTCCTGCTCCTACACCCGAGCAGACAACTGCAGCTCCTCAGCCCGAGCAGACAACTGCAGGTCAGACACAAACTCCCTCTACAGAAACAACAACAGCTCCTCAGGGCGGCTCAGAAACCACAACTGCAGCTCAGCAGCAGGGTAACAAGATGCCCGCTACAACAGATGAAATCACAGCTTTCTACAAGAAGGGTGTTGACGATATCAAGGCAGGTAATGCAGG
>JAZNAI010000118.1:0-4076 GCA_045586465.1 Acutalibacteraceae bacterium
CGATTGAGCAGGTCTATTTCCTTTTCAAGCTGAGAAATTCTGACAGAAAGTGCCGATACTGATGCATCCGTTTCGGGACGGGTCAGGCGTATAAGTGCCATTTCCGCTTCAATTCTTCTGTTCTGTGTCTTTCTCATAGCATCTGCAGCCGTTGTCAGCACATTCAGAGCATAAAGAACTGTTTCCTTTGTGGAAAGGGATGCTATTTCTTTTATTTCACCCAGCTCCTCGTCTGTGCAGACAAGAAGATTTTCGGGATTTTTAACTGTTTTGACAATAAGAAAGCCTCTGAAACGGTCAATAAGCTCCGTTACAAGCCTTTCCGTATCGCAGGAGCCCTTGTGAAGCTCGTCAAGTATCATAAGGCATTTTGCCGTGTCACCGTCCGCTACGGCACGGACAAGTGAATAAATATGCTCTCTGCCCATAAGACCGGCAGAAGCGGATACGGTATCAACCGTCACAGAGTCGGACACGCTTATGCATCTGTCAAGAAGCGACAAAGCATCTCGCATACCGCCGTCCGCAATACGTGCTATGAGCATTGCCGCATCGTGGGAAAGCTCTGCACCCTCTTCACGGGCAACGTATTTCAGCCTTTCTGCTATAAACTGAGGCTCGATTCTTCTGAAATCAAATCTCTGGCAACGGGAAAGTATGGTTGCAGGTAATTTGTGAACCTCTGTTGTGGCAAGGATAAATTTTACGTGCTCGGGGGGCTCTTCAAGGGTCTTGAGAAGGGCATTGAAGGCCTCAATGGTGAGCATATGAACCTCGTCTATGATATAAACCCTGTACTTGGCCTGAGAGGGAGTGAAATTCACTTCGTCCCTTAATATTCTTATATCCTCAATTCCTCGGTTGCTGGCTGCGTCTATTTCGACTATGTCAAGGACGCTTCCGGCATCTATACCCTTACAGATTTCGCACTCGTTACAGGGGTCTCCGTTTACGGGATTAAGGCAGTTTACAGCCTTGGAAAAAATCTTTGCACAGGTAGTTTTACCCGTACCTCTGGAGCCCGTAAAAAGATAGGCGTGGGAAAGTCTGTTTTCCTTAACCTGAGATGCAATTGTTGTGGTAACCTGAGGCTGTCCGATAACGTCGGCAAACACCTTCGGTCTCCATTTTCTGTATAAAACTCTGTACATAACTTTTCCACCACACTTTTAATACAATAAGCCGTCAGGCTTCCGAAACATTTTCCGCAGGAAAATATATCACTCCGTGAATTCACGGAATATCACTGCGAAGCAATATCACTCGTTTCGCAAGAAACGAATATCACTATTTTTTCATATCCCCGATATGAAAAAATTTTGCCTCTGTCACACGGTGTGCAGGCGGACTGTGTCGCACGGGCTGACCGCTTAATGCTGCTCGGTTCCCCGCCTGACATGGTTCGCGGCGCTCCGTCGCACAGGACCAACACACCGCATGACAGAAGCAAAATCCAAAAATATTATGTTCTTTTTCAGCCGACTTATAATCAGCTTTGTTATTATATAATAAAAATATCCGTTTTGCAAGACCTTTTTATAAATTATTATTCCGTTTCTCCCGAAATCGTGGTATAATCACCTCGGTGATAATATGAACTATCAGAATATAACTCAGGGAATTTTTCTTTCCCGTCCCAACCGCTTTATTGCAACGGTAAAAATTAACGGCAGGGAGGAAACCGTACACGTAAAAAACACGGGGCGCTGCCGTGAGCTTCTCATTCCCGGCTGTACGGTGTATCTTGAAAAATCGGAAAATCCTCTCAGAAAAACCCCTTATGACTTAATTGCCGCCCAAAAGAAAACCGAAAACGGGACAATACTTATTAATATGGACTCGCAGATTCCCAATGCCTGCTGTGCGGAATTTCTCCCCCTTTCAGGTCTTTTCTCCCCCGAAGCAGAAATAAAAAGAGAGGTAAAATTCGGCGCCTCCCGTTTCGATATATGCGTGACTGACGGTGACCAAAAAAGCTTCGTTGAGGTAAAGGGTGTCACCCTCGAAAAAGACGGTCTTGCCCTCTTCCCCGACGCCCCCACCGAAAGGGGTGTAAAGCACGTTAGAGAGCTCATTGAAGCTAAAAATCAGGGTTTCGGCGCTTACATAATCTTTATTATCCAGATGACGGGTGTGCATACCTTCTCCCCCAACCGTGAAATGCACCCCGAATTTGCAGATGCACTTCTTGAAGCCAAAAAAGCAGGGGTGAAAATTCTTGCCTTCGACTGCCTTGTTACCCCCGACAGCATAACTGTCCGAAATCCCGTCAAAATATCCCTTTAACCATTCGCATTTTCGTCAAATTTTTGTTGCTTTTTTTGTATAAATATGATAATATATTATGACTATTTATCTTTGAGGTAAAAAATGACAGAAGAAAGATTACTGAAAATCAGGGACGTCTCCTCTGACGGTGTTGATACAGATACCGTAGAAATGGAAACCACCTGCCGTTATTACGGAGACGACCTTAATTACACAATAGAGTTTGAAGAGCTGTTTGCCGAGGATATGAAAAGCAACACGGTGCTTCGTGTAAAGGACGGAAAATGTGCACATCTTTTAAGAAGAGGCTCCATAAACACCGAGCTTATCATTGAAAAGGGCGTCCGTCACAACTGCGCTTATTCCACCCCCTACGGCGAGCTTATGGTAGGCATCACCGCCACAAGCTTTGAAAGCCGTAAAATGGGCACGCTTTTAAGACTTAAAATGAATTACACCGTAGATTTTTACGGAGATATAAACCAGACAAAGGAAATGACGGTAACTGTGGGCAGACCCGTCATAAAAGGAGAATAAAATGAGCATACTTGTAAAAACAGCAGAAAAGCAGCTTCAGAATGCAATTGTTTCAGCAATTAAAAAGGCTATAGAAAAGGGACAGCTCCCCGAAGCAGAGCTTCTCCCCGTAAAAACAGAAATTCCCGCTGACAGAAAAAACGGCGATTACTCCACCAATGCCGCCATGGCACACGCAAGGGCTTTCCGTCTTCCTCCCGTTAAAATCGCAGAGGCTATTACAGAAAACCTTGACCTCGAGGGTACTTATTTCGAAAAGTGCGAAATTGCGGGAGCCGGCTTTATGAACTTCACCCTTTCAGGCAAATACTACCGTGACATTATCGCAGACGTACTCACAAAGGGCGATATGTACGGTCACTCCGAGCTTTATAAGGGAAAGAGAGCTCTCGTTGAGTTCGTCTCCGCAAACCCCACAGGACCTATGCACGTAGGTAATGCCCGAGGCGGTGCTATGGGTGACTGCCTCGCAGAGGTGCTTTCCTGGGCAGGCTATGAAACAGAAAGAGAGTTCTATATAAACGACGGCGGCAATCAGATTGAAAAATTCGGTCTCTCTCTTGATATCCGCTACCGTCAGCACTTCGGCGACCCCGTGGAAATGCCCGAGGATTCCTACCACGGTCAGGACATTATTGACCACGTGGTAAACTTTGCCGAAATTCACGGTGACAAGTACATTAACGCTACAGAAGAGGAAAGAAGAAAGGCACTTGTAGCCTACGCTCTTCCCCTTAACATAGAAGGACTTGAAAGAGACCTTCTCAAGTACAAAATCAAGTACGACACCTGGTTCAGAGAAAGCACTCTTCACAATTCAGGTGCCGCAAAGAAGGTAGTTGACCTTCTTACGGAAAAGGGCTACACCTATGAAAGCGAGGGCGCACTCTGGTTCAGGGCTGAGCAGTTCGGCTGTGACAAGGACTTTGTTCTCAAGCGTTCAAACGGCTTCTTTACCTATATCGTTCCCGATATTGCCTACCACTACAACAAGCTTCAGGAAAGAAGCTTCGACCTTGCAGTTGACATCTTAGGTGCAGACCACCACGGCTATGTACCCCGCCCCAAGGCAGCACTTCAGGCACTCGGCTGCGACCCCGAAAGACTTCAGGTTGTTCTTATGCAGATGGTAAGACTCGTAAAGGACGGCGAGGTTATCAAGGCTTCCAAGCGTTCGGGTAAGGCTATCACCCTCGTAACCCTTCTTGAAGAGGTACCCATTGATGCCGCAAGATTCTTCTTTAATATGAGAGAAGCTAACTCCCACTGCG
>JAZNAI010000119.1:0-4977 GCA_045586465.1 Acutalibacteraceae bacterium
CCGACACCGCCTGCACCGGGATATCCGCCTGCGATTACCTTGCCGAAGATTGTAAGGTCGGGTGAGCATCCGAAGTAACCCTGAGCACCTGCCATACCTACACGGAAGCCTGTAACGACTTCATCGAATACGAGAAGTGCACCGTACTTGCGGCAAAGTCTTTCTACGCCCTTGCAGAAATCCTTGTCAACGGGACGTGATCCGCTTTCGGGACCGAGAGCCTCAAGATAAACGGCAGCAGTACCGCCTCTGAGAAGGTTCTTTCTGAGAACTCTTTCAAGGGAATCAAGATCACCGGGGAAGAATTCCTGTGTATCTCTCATAATACGACCGGGGACACCGTTAGCCTGTGTTGCCTTTGTTCCGGGGATACGGATGCCGTAACCAAGCTGATCTGACCAACCGTGGTATGCACCGCCCATTTTTACTATGTTCTTGTTCTTTGTTGCAAGTCTTGCGATTCTTGCTGCAAGCATACAGGCTTCTGTACCGGACTGAAGCATACGGAACATATCAATTGTTTCCATACTGTCGGATATCTTTTTTGCAAGCTTATATTCAAATTCATGGAACAGACCTGTTGAAGGACCGCAGGTGTTAAGCAGATCAATAACCTGCTCACGTACCTCGGGAGGATTAGAACCGAGAACTGTAGGACCGCCTGCCTGAAGGAAGTCGTAGTATTCGTTTCCGTCAATATCGTAAAGCTTACAGCCTGAAGCTCCTGTGAAAACGAGAGGGAAGGGATAGTTGAATGCAAGGTTGTGCTGAACACCGCCGGGAATGATTTTCTTTGCTTCGTCAATCATTGACTTAGATGTTGCGCACTTCTTGTCAAAATATTCTGCCTCATACTTTGCAAGTGCTTCGGGGGAGATCGTGTAAACGGGCTTTTTGATGAGTTCATCAAGCTGCTTATTGATTGCAGCTGCATCGGGGTACTGTGATATTGCGAAACGAGTATCCATTTTTTTTCAGTTCCTTTCTTAATAAAATAAACATTTGTAATTATATTAACACAAATTTTTAACAATTACAAGTACATTAAACGGGCAATCTGTACTTAATTTTATCTGCCGAGGATATTTTTATGTGTAAGTGTATACGATTCACCTTTTGTTTCGAGAACTCCGTAGTGGCCCATATAAGCACATCCCGGGTTAAAAAAGGTCATTTCCTCTGATTCTTCGATAAACGGAATATGCGTATGTCCGAAAAATGCTATTCTGCACTCATCCTGCAAAGCGGCATAGTAAAGCTTTGTAAGACCGTATTTTACATCGAAAAGATGTCCGTGGCAGGCAAAGAATTTTATGCTGCCCATATAAGTAATCAGCTTAGGTGAAAAGTTGTAAAATGAAGGGTCGTTGTTGCCCTTTATCTGATATACGGGGATTCTTCCCGTGTATTCATTAAGCCCCATAAGGTCATCTGCACCGTCTCCGAGATGAATAATACAATCGGTATTCTTTTCGGCAGCAAAAATTCTTTCAAGGATTCGTGAATTTCCGTGTGAATCGGAAACAATAACAGCTTTCATTAATAATTCCTTCCTTCGGAGCATATTTTGTAGTAAAAAACCAGTCGGGAGTGTTCTTTTATGAATCAGAATGATATTGATACATTATTCCGTGCCGCAAAAAGCGGAAACAAAAAACAGATGTCGGATGCCGGTAATGCAGCAGCCGCACATTTAAGTGAAGAACAGAAACGGACAGTGGAAAAGGCTATGTCGGATCCCGAATACCTTAAACAGCTTCTGTCCTCACAGAAGGCACAGGAGATTATAAAAAAACTTAAGGGAGAAGGGGTATAATGGATATTTCCTCGCTTTTATCATCACTTTCAGCGGAGGATATTGAAAAGCTCAAGGCAACGGCACAGCAGTTCTTCGGCGGTGATGCTGAAGAAAAAAAGCCCGAAGCAAAAAAACAGGATATACCTCAGGGGCTTCAGGGGCTTGATATGCCTTTTGATCCGAAGCTGATAACGGGAGTTGCGAAGTTTTCGAAAATGATGAATGAGAATGATGAGAAAAGTGCATTTATAATGGCTCTGAAGCCTCTTTTGAGTGAGACAAGAAAAAAGCGTGCCGACGACGCTGTTATGATGCTTAAATTCCTCAGAATAATCAGTCTTCTACAGGAGAACGGCAGATGAACGATTACACATATCAGGATATGATGCGTATGCAAAACGAGGCAAAGCAGAGAGTGCTTGAAATGCAGAAGCGTTCAAGAAGCGCTGCGGAGAGCTTTAACGGAATACAGAAAAATGATATCCGTAAAAATGAAGAACATCAGGAGGAGCTGCCGCGGGTTCCGAAAAAAATAAGCTTTCCTGCAGAAATTAACCCCGGCAGAGTAAATCAGCCTCATCAGAAAAAGCCCTGTACAGGGAGGGGAACAGATATAAGAAATGCCCTGAAAGGGGTTTTCGGCAATCTGAACGGGGATGATTATGAGAAAATGTTAATTTTGTCCCTGTGTCTTCTGCTTACAACTGACGGGGCAGACGAGTCTCTTATAATGGCGCTGATGTATCTTCTTGCCTGATGAGTACAGTATAGTACAGTAGCTGAAAATTTTCAATAAAAATAATGTGTTGCTTGACTTTGTTGAAAATGCATAAACGGCTTTGGTAAAATTTGTTAAATAAAATAATGCTAATTTGTTTGATATTAATACATTGTTAACAAATCGGTAATAAATGTTTGATAAAATGACAATACAAATACAACAAACTGAAAGTGAGTGCAGTAAAAATGTTAGAAGTCGTTCTCGGGTTTTTTATGGATCTTATAAACCTTATTAAAAATCTTTTCTCCGCATTTTCCGGAGGAGATGAAGGTACAGAGGAGTAATCAGCATCTGCATAAACAGCCGCCCGGTTTTTTCGGGCGGTTATTTTTTTATGTAAAATGAATAATTTTAAGTTGACTTTACGAAACTCTTTTGTTAAAATGTAATGTGAATAAATATAACGGGTTATTGTGCCCGTAGAAAACGGAGGAATGAGCTGTGACAGATGCAAGAACATTGGCATACATAAATATGTATGGTATTCTCGGAACTCTTGAAAATCTTTGCGAGCTTGACGAAAATGCACGTGCCCTTCTTACCAACAAGAAGCCTATTTCGATTGGCTTTGAGGTTAAAGGCGGACCTGCAGCAACACTTTACTTTAAAAACGGATACTGCCGTATGGAAGACGGATGCCGTGCGGACTGCGATATAAAGCTTCCTTTCTCATCCTGTGAAAAATTCAACGGTATGATAGACGGAACAGTAACGCCGATCCCCAGTAAGGGCTTCCATCATATAGGCTTTCTTCTCAAATCCTTTGTTGCTCTTACTGACCTGCTCACAAAGTATATGCGTCCCGATCCTGAAGATCTCAAGGATGACCATTTCTTTGAATTAAGCACAACGCTTATGTTCTACACAATCGCAGTATCTCTTGCTCAGATCGGCAATCAGGATGCTATAGGTAAGTTCAGTGCCGAGCATATTGTTGACGGTGATGTGCTTATGAGCATTACCGGCGGTCCCAAGGCAACTCTCAGAGTAAAGGATCATCATATCGTATGCATTAAGAAGGATATGGGTAATCCCAGAGCTCTTATGGAGTTTAACGGTATCAGACTTGCACGTGACCTTTTTGACGGTAATGTCAATTCCATTGCCTGTATCGGTGAAGGAAAAATTTTCATGGGCGGTATGATTTCCATGATTGATAACGTGAACAGAATTCTTGACAGAGTTGCACTCTATCTTGCATAAGGGAGGAAGAAAAATGGCTATAAAATTAAATGACTATACAAAGAGCCGTGAATGGTTTGACAGAGCCGTTAAGGTTGTCCCCTCAGGTGTTTACGGACATCTCGGCCCTGCGGAAGGTAACTTTATGCCCGTAACATCTTTCCCGCTTATGGGTGACAGAGCACAGGGCTCATACTTCTGGGACGTTGACGGTATCAGATTCATTGACTATATGTGCGCATACGGTCCTAATGTTCTCGGTTACAATGACCCTGATGTTGATGCTGCTGCAATGGAGCAGCTCAAGAAGGGTAACTGTATGACATCTCCCTCATATAAGATGGTTGAGTTTGCAGAGCTTCTTGTTGACACTGTTGCATGTGCTGACTGGGCATTCTTTGCAAAGAACGGTAACGACGTTACAACGGCTGCAATTATGACTGCACGTGCTGCAACACACCGTAAGAAGATAGTTTTTGTTAACGGTTATTACCACGGTGTTTCACCCTGGACACAGAAAATTGACTATCCCGGTATTATTCCCGAGGATGTTGCAAATAACCTTTATATTGACTGGAACGATTTTGACCAGCTTCAGAAGGTGTTTGATGATAATAAGGGAGAGATTGCCGCATTTATTTCCACACCCTATATGCACGGCAACTATCTTGATAACAGTCTACCTGCTGACGGCTATTGGAAGAAGGTAAGAGAGCTTTGCACAGCTAACGGCACGGTTCTTATTGTTGACGACGTTCGCTGCGGCTTCAGACTTGACCTTGCAGGCTCCGATCATTATTATGGCTTTGAGGCTGACCTTATATGCTTCTGTAAGGCTCTTGCAAACGGCTATAACGTTTCTGCTCTCTGCGGTAAGGATTCTCTTAAGAATGCCGTAAGCTCACTTTCATACACAGGCTCATACTGGCTCAGTGCCATGCCCTTCGCAGCAGGTATTGCCTGTATCAACAAGATGAAGGAGCTTGATACCCCCAAGATGTTCCGTGAGCTCGGTCTCAAGCTTACTGACGGACTTAAAGAGGTTGCAACCGCTAACGGCTTCAATATGGTAGTTTCAGGTGAGCCCTCACTGTTCTATCTCAGACTTGCTGATGACGATTCACTCTTTATTCATCAGGACTGGATTCAGGAATGTGTCAAGAGAGGTATCTTCTTCGCAGGACACCACAATCACTTTATCAATGCTTCTCTTACT
>JAZNAI010000120.1:0-7648 GCA_045586465.1 Acutalibacteraceae bacterium
GTTGAGGCCTACTATTGTCTTCCTAAGACCGCTTGGCCTCCGACTTTACAACCTTGTGCCCAACCTGACGGCACTTGAAAACGTAGAGCTGGCATCCCAGATAAGCAATAAAGCCCTCAATCCCGCAAGGGTTCTTGAAAGAGTGGGACTGAGCGAACGTATGGATAACTTCCCCTCACAGCTTTCGGGCGGTGAGCAGCAAAGAGTTTCCATTGCACGTGCACTTGCCAAGAATCCTAAAATTCTTCTGTGCGACGAACCCACGGGCGCTCTTGACTACAACACGGGCAAGCAGATTCTCGGTCTTCTGCAGGAGACAAGCAGAGAAACAGGTATGACCGTTATCATCATTACTCACAACACAGCGCTGACCCCCATGGCAGACAGAGTTATTACAATGAAAAACGGCAGAGTAAACAGAATTGCTGTCAACGACAATCCCCTTTCAGTTGACAGAATAGAGTGGTAAGGAGGATTACCCGTTGTCAAAAGCACTTATTAAGGATACTCTGCGGACAATAAAGAGAAACTTAAGCAGATATGTTTCCATTATGCTTATAATTGCGCTTGGCACAGCCTTTTTCGTAGGAATAAAGGCAACGGCGCCCGATATGTTCTCTACTGCAGAAAAATATTTTACGGATTACAATCTGATGGATATCCGCATACAGTCCGTTGCCGGTCTTACCGACAGCGACATTGCCGAAATCAAAAAGCTGAGCGGAGTTCAGTACGCCGAGGGACAGAAATTTGTTGATGCTCTCGTCCGTGTAAACGGCGAAATTGAAGCGGATATTGACGGTACACAGATAAGCACCCGTGCTTATTCTATCTCCCCGTCTCACATTGCAGACTTTCTTAACGGGGTAAATGACGGCTCGTTTATGAACAGACCGCAGCTTATCGAAGGAAAATATCCTTCAGCCGTTAACGAATGTCTTGTTGATGCAAGTATGCTTTCAACGCCCGACAGCTTCAGAATAGGAAACACAATAACACTTGAAACCGAGAACGGTACAGCCCCCTCGGAGCTTAAAGAGTCCACCTATACAATCGTCGGAATAATCCGCTCCCCCTTCTATCTCTCATTTGAAAGAGGAAATACCACAATCGGCAGCGGTAAGGTCGGCACATTTATGATTATCCCCGAAGAAGCTTTTACATCCGACTACTATTCGGAGGCTTACGTAAACGTTCAGGGTGCGGAATATCTCGAGCCTTACTCTGACGAATATTTTGAATATCTTGCCCCCGTCATCGAAAACATAAAGGCAATTTCAAAAAATCAGATAAGAATGAGAGTTGCACAGCTCCGCCCCGAATTACAGAATAAAATCATCACGGGTGAAGCTGAAATACAAAACAGCGAATCAAACGTATCAGGTCAGCTGACAGAGCTTGACGAAAAAATTGCAAAGCTTGAGGACCTTGTGGCAAACGGTCAGCAGTACGTTGCCGATGCCCAAAAGGAATTTGACGAAAAATTCGCCGCCGCAGAGGGCTCCCTCAGCAACAATACGGCTGAATATTATGCTGCCCTTCAGGAATATTCCGTAAAGGAACAGCTTTATCAGCAGAACGTTGCTCTTTATAACACTCAGCAGTTAAAGCATACTCAGGCAAAAGAGCTCTACGACACCTCATATAACCAGTACCTTAACGGTCAGAATGCAATCACCTCCGCAAAGCAAACAATAGAAACCACAAAAAGCCTTATTTCTGCAGCGGAATCCACAATAAATAAAATCGGCGATATTCAGTCAGATGCATACTCTCAGGAGCAGATTCAGTCAATCATCAATATGATGCAGATTACCTACCCTGAGCTTTACAATGCGGTCAAATCACTTACAACACAGGGTCTTGCTACCGAAATAGCGGCAAACCTTCAGCCCTATCTTGACACACAGAAATCAAATCTTGCCGTTCAGGAAAAAGAGCTGTCGGAAAAGGAACAGCAGATAAATGACCTCGGTGTATTCCTTGAAGCAAAGAAAAAGGAGCTGACGGATGCCACTCTTGCACTGGCAACTGCAAAGACACAGCTTGATACCGCCGCAAAGGAGCTGCAGGCTGCAAATGCACAGATTACCGCATTCGGATACAATATTTCAAGCGGAAATCTTCAGCTTCAGATAGAAAAAATTCAGGCAGAAGCAAAGCTCAATGAGCTTAAAAATCAGGTAAGCTCCGCACCTCAGAACCTTGCAATTGCAAAGGAGACGAGAAAGGAGGCTGCATTACAGCTCGACTCGGGTCTTCTCACGGCACAGAAAAAGGTTGACGATGCAAAAGCCCTTCTTGCAAAGCTGGATACTCTTTCCTGGGGTGTTTATGACAGAAACGGTACTCCCGGCTACAGCAGCTACGGTCAGTCGGTAAAGAACATTCAGGTTCTTTCAAATATTTTCCCCATATTCTTCTTCCTGATTTCATCGTTGATTTGTCTTACCACACTTACAAGACTTATTGATGAGGACAGAGTTCTCATAGGCACATACAAGGCTCTCGGCTACACAAAGCTTTCAATTGTTGCAAAATACGTTATCTACTCACTGAGTGCCTGTGTATTCGGCACGGTTATCGGCATTGCGGTTGCGGTCTTCCTGTTCCCCTACGCAATAAATTCCGCTTATTCCGTAATGTATGCTCTTCCTGAGCTTATTTACAGATTCCCCTTCGTACACTCTGCGCTGAGCCTTCTTATTTCACTTATCTGTACAGCTGTTGTTACGGCAATTGCTCTGTATAAGGAGCTTCAGACGAGCCCTGCGGTGCTTATGCGCCCCAAGACTCCGAAGGCAGGTAAGAGAATTCTGTTGGAAAAGCTTACATTCTTATGGCAGAATTTAAGCTTTACAGCAAAGGTTACAGCAAGAAATCTTTTCAGAAACAAGCAGAGATTCATAATGACCCTTATGGGAATTGCAGGCTGTACGGCACTTCTTATAGCAAGTCTCGGAATGTATAATTCCATAAGCGCAATCCTTACTAAGCAGTACGGTGAAAATGCAATTTCAAAGTACGATTTCCAGATAGTTTTCTCCGAAGCTCAGTCAACAAGAGCTCATTCGGCGGCTTACAACAAGGCTCTTTCCGATGCAAGAATTGAATCATTGATGCTCACATCAATGAAGGCTATGACGGCAGGAAGCGAAAGAAGCGACAAGGAGCTTGAGGTATATACCCTTGTACCCGAGGACCCTGCAAGGATGGGCGCTTACATTGAGCTGAGAAACAGAACGAACGGTGAAAGCTACGTTCTTGATGACAGCGGTGCAATTATCACCGAAAAGCTGGCACGTGACACAAAAACTGACGTAGGTGAAGAAATTCTTTTCACGGACGGTGACGGTAACACATATTCGGTAACTGTCAGTGCAATCGTTGAAAACTACACCTTCCACTACATCTATATGACGGCAAAAACCTACAAGGCCGCTACAGGCAAGGCTCCTGAGTATTTCTATGCAATCGGTGAGCTTTCCTCCACATTTGACGAGGTTGACAACGAAACACTTACAAACACCAAGGGCCTTATCAGCACTGACCTTATGAAGACCTCCGGCATTACTGCTGTTGCATTCACAAGTGATACAACGGAAAGCATTTCACAGATTACAGATGCCCTTTCGGTGGTTATTCTTGTATTCTTCGTTTCAGCGCTTATCCTTGCGTTTATTGTTCTTTATAATCTTTCGAATATCAACATCATTGAAAGAACAAGAGAAATTGCAACTCTCAAGGTGCTCGGCTTCTATGACAATGAGGTAAGCAGCTATATTTACAGAGAAAATATCTTTGTTTCCGTATTCGGCATAGCTCTCGGCGTTGTGCTCGGAATACTTCTTCATCTGCTTCTCATTTCCTTCACCGCAATTGATACGGTTATGTACGGACAGAGCATTGCATGGTACAGCTTCCTTGCAGCAATACTGATTACCTGTCTTATTATCGTATCCGTTAACCTTATACTTCACAAGAAGCTCAAAAAGGTGGATATGGTACTTTCACTCAAATCAGTTGAATAAAAAGATTAAAGCCACCCGCTTTTCCCGCGAGTGGCTTATCTTTATTCATTTGCCGTAATAACAGTCATAACATAATCATCAAAGGTATTTGTAATGCAATTGTTTTTGTCATAGGAACAGATTTTCAGATTATCGCTTATTCCCTCTCCCGTCATTTTCACAAATGCCTCCTTGTAGGTCCACACCTTAAAGAAACGGACGAGTGTTTCCCTGTCTTCAATTTCTCCGTCGGGAATAACACAGTCCCCGAAAACAAATCGGATATCGCTTTCCGAAAAAACACGTCTTGCAATACGTGCCGACACAGGTCTTATTCTTTCCACGTCAATTCCTACGGGAGAATTCTTGTTTACGGCAACTGCCGCAATATCTCCCGAATGGCTGATGCTGAAATGACAGCTGCCGTCTTTCAGATAAGGCTTTCCCTTTTCCGTTACCGAAAAAGCTATGCTCCCGGCAGAGATTCCGAGCTTTTCCGACAGCACCCTTCTCAGCAGCATATCGGCAGCAATACACAAATCCTTATCCGTCTGAAATCTCAGGCTGTCACACCTTTTTCTTCTGTTTTCAGACATAGAAAAATAAGCCGCATCAATTTCCGTGCGGCTTATTCTTTTTATATCAAGTGTAAAAATTTCAGTTTCCGATACCATATCAGTCCATATATTTTTCTATGACTCTGATAGCATCTGCAACAGTCTCAAGTCCCATTGCTTCCTTGTCGGGAATTTCAACGTCAAATTCCTCTTCAATATCAACAGCAAGATTAACAAGCTCAAGGGAATTAAGTCCGAGGTCCTTGCGGATATTTGTCTCAAGAGTAATATCCTTAGGGTCCATATCAACGAATTCACATATTATTTCTCTTATTTTGTCAAGCATTTTTTCTTCCTCCGATTGGATTGTAATTATTTATTTTTTGCCGCATTGTAACGTTCAATTACCTTGCTTCTTATAACTTTTCTTGTGGAATTGATTTCAAATTCCTTTGTGGTGATATAGGTATCCTGAACACGCTTGTAGAAGGTAAGCTCCTTATTTGCTTCAAGAATATCCTTTTCAAGCATTTCCTTGATTTCTTCCTCTGACTTGTTGCCGACATCCTCGGGGCTTACATAGAATGCACCTGCAATGATCTTCTGCATTCTTCCGCCTACCTCCTGCTCGGTTTCAAACACAACAACGTCGTGAAGGTAGCTGACAGCTTCCATATAGTAGCTTTCAACCTCTTCGGGGAATACATTCTTACCGTTATCAAGGATAATGAGATTTTTCTTTCTGCCTACAATGTAAAGACGTCCGAGCTCGTCCGTTCTGCCGTAGTCACCGGTCTTGAACCAGCCGTCCTCGAAGGAAGCAGCTGTAGCTGCCTCATCCTTATAATAGCCCTTGGTAACGTTTTCGCCCTTTATCCATACTTCACCGACACCCTTTTCATCAGGGTCGTGAATCATAAATTTTGCCTTGGGGAAGGCGTAGCCTGCACAGTCGGGATACTTACCGGCTTCAAGATTAAGGGTTACCGTAGGAGAGGACTCCGTAAGGCCGTAGCCATTATAAATCGTAAAGCCGAAATCGGAAAGGCAGGTAATATACTCAACTCTCGTGGGAGCGCCGCCGCAGGACATTGTGGGGAATTTTCCGCCGAATTTATCCGAAATTGTCTTGAAAAGAACGGGGCGGAGGTCAATTCCGATTTTTCTCATAGCATTTGAGAATTTAAGAAGCTTCTTGAGAATCTTTGCTCTGCCGGTCTGCTCTGCCGTTCTCCAGATGGTGTTATAGATAGTATCAATAACAAGAGGAACAATTGCCATTGCATCGGGCTTATAGAATCTTACATTATCCATAAAGTTCTTAAGTGAATCGTTTATGAATACGGGGCAGTTCATATAAAGAGCTGTGAGAATATTGCAGCTGAGCTCATACACGTGGTTCATGGGAAGAAGTGAAATTGAGCTGTACTGTGTTTCAATTGTTTCAAGAACGCCGTCAGCATTCTGTGCAAAGTTGCCGTGAGTAAGCATTACACCCTTGTTTGCACCCGTTGTACCCGAGGTAAACACGATTGCAGCAAGGTCATCCTTGTCAATTTCTGTCTTTATATAGCTGTCGTCACCGTCAGCTATAAGTTTTTTGCCCTTTTCTATGAGCTCATCAAAGAAAAGGAAGCCGTCAATATTTCTGTTTGTACAAACGGCTGCAACACATCTTTCATCGTGTTCAAGATGGTATTTTGCAGTTTCCTTATAGGCACGGGAGAAGAAGATTGCGTCAACATCAGCCTTTGTGAAAAGACCGCTGATATCGGCATCTGTAAGCTCCTTATCAACAGGCACAGCAACACCGCCGCCGCAAACGGTTGCGAAGAAGACAGTTACCCACTGATAAGAGTTTTCACTTAGAATACCGATGTGCTTACCCATAAGTCCCATAGACTTGAGAGCAGTACCGAGAGCGCACACATCCTCTCTGAAACGCTTAACGGTATATTCCGTCACTACATCCTTTTTCTTTTCAACCATACAAACTCTTTCGCCGTAAGCTTCCATACGGTCAAAAAGCATTTTGAGAGTGAGAAGCTCACCCATCATATGCACTTCGTGGCGCAAATCGTCTAAATACTTCTTGTCTTTGGGATCCATAATACACCTCAGAAATTATTTTTATTTGAGACTGTCAAGAAGCTCTCCTATTGTAATATCGGGATTTTCTATTCCCTGTTCGATTATCTTGACAGTATTATTATGTAATGCTTCAAGATCAGCGGGAGTTATGAGCTTTTCACGGTACATATAGTGAAGAGCAAGCGCACCCGTCTGCGGGTCAGGATAACAGATAGCGTAAAGGGGGCTGAAATATCTGCCCAGGTTATAGGTCTTGAAATCAAACTTAAAGTCTGTGAATTCGTTAACGGGAACGGGAATCCAGGAGAACATAAGAGAAGCAGGACCCTGAATGAGAGAATAATTATACATTTCCCTGAACTGGTCACGTGCCGTTGTATAGGGATAGGTAAGATGTCTGTAAAGGGAGGTTCTTGTACGGAGAAACTCGTCAAGTGCCTCAGAGAATGTCATATTCTCTTCGATTCTTGTAAGAACCTGTAAGGGCTGTGCCATACAGCCGCCCGTTTTCATATCCTTGTATGTAATTCTCTTACTGCACATAAGAAGCTGCATTCCGAAGGGATCTCTTTCGTGAAGAGCGGAAAGATGTGTTCTCATAGCAAGAAGCATAAGGCTTTCGGGAGCAACGGAACGCTCCTTACAGAATTCAAATATCTTCTTTGAAAGCGCAGTATCAACCTTCTTGCCTATAACAGCGGCCTTATCAAGAAGGGGACTGTAGGCTGAGGGAATTTTAAGATCGGGGTCCTTTTTCTTTTTACGTTCCTTTTCGAGAAATGCAGGACCGTGCACACCGCTGTAGGTAGGCTCACCAAGTCGGGTCGTAGCCATGTCGTTCTGTGAGCCAAGGAGTTGAGGCCTACTATTGTCTTCCTAAGACCGCTTGGCCTCCGACTTTGAGGGAATTTTAAGATCGGGGTCCTTTTTCTTTTTACGTTCCTTTTCGAGAAATGCAGGACCGTGCACACCGCTGTAGGTAGGCTCACC
>JAZNAI010000121.1:0-3857 GCA_045586465.1 Acutalibacteraceae bacterium
GTAACCTTCTTATATGCGTTGAACTGCTCATCCTTAAGCTTCTGCTTTCTCTGTTCAACAAGCTCTCTTGCTAACTTTTCATCGGAAACAGCGTCAAACATATCGCCGGCATTGGGAACCTCTGCAAGACCCATAACCTCAACGGGCACGGAGGGACCTGCTTCCTTTACACGTCTGCCCTTGTAGTCCGTCATAACACGGATACGGCCGACAGATGTACCTGCAACAACGATATCGCCGTTATTGAGAGTACCGTTCTGAACAAGAAGAGTAGCTATAGGACCCTTGCCCTTGTCAAGACGTGCTTCAATAACAACACCCTTAGCAGCTCTGTTGGGGTTAGCCTTGAGCTCCTTCATTTCAGCTACGAGAAGGATTGACTCAAGAAGCTTATCTATATTCATATGTGTCTTTGCGGAAACGGGAACGCAGATTGTCTCACCGCCCCATTCCTCGGGAACAAGACCGTATTCGGTAAGCTGCTGCAATACCTTGTCGGGCTGAGCGGCAGGCTTATCCATCTTATTTATAGCAACAATAATTGAAACGTCGGCTGCCTTTGCGTGGTTGATAGCTTCAATTGTCTGAGGCATAATACCGTCGTCAGCGGCAACAACGAGAACCGCAATATCCGTAGCCTTTGCACCTCTTGCTCTCATCTCCGTGAAGGCTGCGTGACCGGGAGTGTCAAGGAAGGTGATGTCGGAGCCGTCAAGATTTACTCTGTAAGCACCGATGTGCTGAGTAATACCGCCGGACTCACTTGCCGTTACCTGAGTGTTTCTGATAGCGTCAAGAATTGACGTCTTACCGTGGTCAACGTGACCCATAACAACTACAACGGGGCTTCTCTCCTGAAGAAGGCTGTCGTCGTCCTCAGAAGCGTCAATGATTCTGTCCTCAATTGTAACTACAACTTCTCTTTCAACCTTTGCACCGAGCTCTGTTGCAACGATTTCGGCTGTATCGAAGTCAATTGTCTCGTTGATTCCTGCCATAACGCCGTACATAAAGAGCTTCTTGATAACCTCGGAGGCGGTAAGCTTCAGCTGAGAAGCAAGCTCGCCTACGGTGATTTCATCGCCTACGGTAACAACAATTGTTCTCTTTGAGCGCTCCTCCTGAATTCTCTTGAGACGCTCCTGCTCGGTCTCCTTCTTGTGAGAGCGTGTGCCCTGCTTCTTGTTGTACTGCTGAGACTTCTGCTTAAGCTTCTGCTTGCGGTTGTCTGCATCTCTCTCGCTTATTGAAGCGGAGGAGAGACGGTCGTACTTTTCGTTATATTTGTCAAGATCAACCTCTTCCGCACGGGTGTTGACAGTCTTTTTCTCACCCTTTGTTCTTGACTGCATTACGCCGTCAGCATTGTTCTTATTCTTGTTTTCCTTCTTCTTGAAGGGATTGAGATTAGGCTGACTGTTGTTATTTTTGCTGCCCTCAGCCTTATTATTCTCATTCTTTTTATTGTTATTACCCTGATTGCCGCCGGGCTTTTTGTCGTCACGGCGCTCGGGTCTTTCGTCCTTCCTGGGCTCAGCCTTCTTTTCAGGCTTGCTGTCGGGAGCCTTTTCAGCCTTGGGAGCAGACTTCTTCTCCTCAGCCCCCGAAGCCTCCTTCTTGGGCTCAGGCTTCTTCATTGCGAAATATTCATCGAAGCCCTTTACCTCGTGTGTCTTTGTAAAATGCTCAAAAACGAAGTCAAGCTCCTCGTTTTCTACGCTTGAATTGGCTTTTTTAGGGGTTTCACTGAAATCTTTAAGTAAGTCAATGATTGTATTGTTTTTTACTCCGAAATCCTTTGCAAGATCCGAAATCTTGAATTTTGCCATATTCTTATTTACCCTCCTTCAAAAGTGTGTTGAGAATTGCCCTTGCAAATCCCTCGTCGTCTAAGGCGTATATACAGCTTTTCTTGCCCGTAGCCACGCCCGTTTCGTTCATATTATAGGGAATAACCGCTGTTTTCTCCTTAAAGCCTGCCGCCTCGAGCTCCCTTAAATGCCGGGGTGAAGCATCAGCCGTGAGAAGCACTAAGTGAGCCGTGCCCTTTCTTACGCTTAAGAGTGCCGCATCGTGACCGATACTTAATTTTCCGGCTCTTCTGGCAAGCCCTAAATACCCGAGCACATCAGCCATCGGATAACTCCCCTTCAAGTCTTTCATAAATTTCCACGGGCACCTCGCACTCGAAGGCTCTTTCAAGTCTTTTTGCCTTCTGTGCCTTCATAAGACATTTCTTATCCTTACAGATGTATGCGCCTCTGCCCGATTTCTTTCCCGTAAGGTCAACGCTTATGTTGCCCTCGGGGTCTCTTACAATACGCACAAGCTCTCTTTTTTCCTTCATTTCGTTACAGCCCGTGCATTTTCTCATAGGTTGCTTTTTAACCTGCACAGTAAGTCACCTCTTAAGTTACATTTGTAAGCTTAAAGCTGAATCATTGATTCAAACTGACCGTCAAGTGCTACAATGTCAATCTTCCACTTTGTAAGTCTTGCTGCAAGACGTGCATTCTGTCCCTTGTTACCGATAGCAAGGGAAAGCTGATCCTCGGGAACGGTAACTCTGCAGGAGTGCATTGCCTCGTCAAGAATCTCAACACCTAAAATCTTAGCAGGTGCAAGTGCTGCGCTTATATACTCTCTGGGGTCGGCGCTGTACTTTACAATGTCAATCTTCTCACCTGAAAGCTGAGCAATGATTCTGTTTATTCTGTCGCCTCTCACACCGATACATGCACCGATGGGATCAACGTTTTCATCAGCAGAGTAAACGGCAATCTTTGTTCTTGAGCCTGATTCTCTTGCAATAGCTCTGATTTCTACAAGACCGTCCTGAATTTCAGTAACCTCTTCCTCAAAGAGACGCTTAACAAGGTTGTCGTCAATACGGGAAATGAGAACCTTGATGTCGTTCTCCTCTTCTCTTACGTCCTTAACGTAAATCTTGATTGTGTCGCCTGCCTCAAGAACCTCGTCCTTGTTCTGCTCCTTAACGGGAAGAAGAAGCTCCTTGTTGTATGCCTTTACGATAACGTCACCGCTCTGTGTCTTCTTGACAACAACGGCGGATACCATTTCGCCTATCTTGTCATTGAACACCTCAGCTACCTGAATACGGTCAATCTTTCTGACACCCTGACGGATTGTGTGCTTGACTGTCTGAGCGGCAACACGGCCGAGGGAGTCCAGCTCAACGGGGATAGAAACCGTGTCACCGAGCTTTGCGCCTCTTTTATACTTCTTAGCTTCTGTTACTTCAATTTCTCTTGAGGGATTTTCTACCTCTTCAACTACGAGCTTGTTCCAGGAAATGCTGATAGCAAAGGTTTCGGGGTCGATTTCGCAGGTAACTACGCCGTCCTTGTCCTTAACCTCACATTCCTTTCTTGCTGCAACGGCAATTGCGTTTGCAACCTCCTCGTGGAACATGGGAATGTACTTCTCGTCAATTCCTGCCTCCTTGATGTACTGGTCAATCGCCATTCTCAGCGCTGCCTGTCTGTCCTTCTCTCTCTTGGTAAGCTTAGCCATTTTTTCCGATCATCCTTTCATATATATTAAGTAAATATTTTTACATATCATACTTGCCGTCAAAGTCGTCAAGCTTAATGCTGGAAAAGTCTGCCTTTTCGAATTCTCTTATATCGTCCTCTGCGAACATAAGAAGAATTTTTCCGTCCTTAAACTCGTGGAGCACACACTTGTGTGTCTTTACTCCGTCCACGGCGCTTCTGAATTTAACGATTACGTCAGCACCCTTAAAGGTCTCGAAATGGAAATCCCTTACAAGGTCTCTTTCAATGCCGGGGGAAGAAATCTGCAGATTGTAGCTCTGCTCGATGGGATCCTTTTCG
>JAZNAI010000122.1:0-10637 GCA_045586465.1 Acutalibacteraceae bacterium
CCACTATCAAAAAAAAGCAGATACCCTTAGTTTTTGCCTCAACAACCCCTTTTTACGTGCTTGATTTTCGGCTCTTCGCGGTACCTTCGTACAGCTTGCCAGAGCCGAAAAGCTCCTCAGAAACATAGTCGTCTTGCTTCCCTTGGAGCGGTCGCAATACTCCTTGTTTCTTCACCTCTTTCGTGTGCCTTCATCTGCCCCTGGTAGCGGCACACTCATTCGTCAAATCCGCCGATTTCTGCGTCCTTTCCCGTGCGACTTACGGACTTTTGTGCAGACCTTATCAGGTTAGTTTTACCCTGCACTTAGGGCAGCAGCCATCAGTTTCCGTTAAATGTCCGTATTCCGCACATCTGCACCGTTTCTTTGCGAAGAAAACGGCACATCTGCACAAAATACGAACATTTTCCGTCAAACGGGGAATTTTGCCGTTATTGCAATCAAAACAAACAAAAGGAGAAAATTTATGAATACAACAAATACAGCAAATACAACAAAAATCACACTTACACATTTTTCAGCAGGC
The DNA here is from genome assembly GCA_045586465.1 of Acutalibacteraceae bacterium. Lineage (GTDB taxonomy): Bacteria > Bacillota > Clostridia > Oscillospirales > Acutalibacteraceae > RUG806. The sequence goes on from JAZNAI010000122.1 coordinate 527, forward strand.
GAGGTGCTTAACACCACTATGGGTACTGTGGAAAAGGGCGTTGTTACAAATCCCGATGCCCTTTCTCCCGAAATGAAGACCTTCTATGACAAGACACTTATCACCCTTGCAGGGGCTAACCTCATTCACGAGCAGTTCGGTCAGAAGAGACCTATCCCCAAGAACGGCGGTAAGACAATCGAATTCAGAAAGTTTTCACGTCTTCCGAAGGCCTTAAAGCCTATTACAGAGGGTGTAACCCCCGACGGCAACAAGTTCAACGTAACTGCTGTCAGCTGTACCGTTGACCAGTACGGCGACTACATTGAGCAGACGGATATGCTTGAGCTTACTGCGGTTGACAACACAATCGTTGAGGCTACAAAGGAGCTTGCCTCCCAGGCAGGTGTAACTCTTGACACCGTGGTCAGAAACGAGCTCAACGGCGGTACAAACGTTATGTACGCTCCCCTTGTGACAGAAAACGGCGAGGAAACCGAGATTTTAAGCCGTGAGGATATCACAAAGGACTGCAAGCTCCGTGTAAAGGACATTTTCAGAGCTGCTGCTCAGCTTAAAAGCGTAAACGCTCCCAAAATCGGCGGCTCCTACGTTGCAATCATTCACCCCTACGTTGCCTATGACCTTATGCAGGAGGCAGGTGACCAGTGGGTAAGCATCCAGAAGTACGTAAGTCCCGAAAGCCTTCTCAAGGGTGAAATCGGATGTCTCGGCGGTGTGCGCTTCGTTGAAAGCACAGAGGCTAAGGTCTTCGGTCCCTCTGAAATCGCAGATGGCATCACACGTATGACGGTTGCATCCGACGTCAACGGCTCCGCAACGGTGACTGTAAACGAATATATGGCAAATAAGACCTTCGAGACACCTGTCGAGGTATATGCAGGCGGTGTTAAGAACACCGTAAAGAGCGTGCAGGGCAACACAGTGACTCTCGGCTCTGCCGTTACTCTTAAGAAGGGTGACGTTATCGCAGGTATCGGCGGCGGTAAGGACGGCTCAGCAGTCTTCTCAACCCTCTTCCTCGGTGAGAATGCCTACGGCGTAACGGACATTGAGGGCGGCGGTCTCGAGCACATCGTAAAGCCCAGAGGCTACGGCAACGATCCCCTCAATCAGAGAAGCTCCATCGGCTGGAAGGCAACCAAGGTGGCAAAGAGACTTCTTGAGGAATACATCATCAGAGTCGAATCAGGCTCAGAGTTTTCTGCCGCAACAAACGCTAATTAAAGCTGGACTACTGCCGTGATGCAGTGACGTGCAATTAACCTTGTAGGGGTCGGCGTCCCCGACGACCCGTATGCAGAGAATAAAATTACAGATGTTAAGACCTTTGTAAGGCACGTTTTTATCCACCGCAGTAATTAATACAGAATTTGTCATTTCCGTGGGAACGGGTCGTCGGGGACGCCGACCCCTACAAGAGAAGGTGAATGCTCCCGTCCTGCGGAAAATTACTGCAGACATTATTTTATGAAAGGATAATTTTATGAAATCGAAAACAACAACTTTAACCTATCCCGTTTTTATTCCGAAGCTTCACAAGAATGACGATGCGTTATTTGTGGCGGTCAACGGCAAGAGAATGCTTATCAGAAAGGGTGAGACCGTGCAGGTGCCCCGTGAATTTTACGAGGTAATTGAAAATTCACGCCGTCAGTCCCTTGAGGCGGAGCAGTTCATTCTTTCCAACGTCAATGAAGCGTAAGGGGGAAAATTATGACAGCAACGGGACTTATTGAAAGGACGGACGCACTGTTTCCCAACGTGTTTCCTTTTCCTATGAAGGTGCGCTGGCTGTGGAGACTTGATGCAGAGCTTTGCCGTGATATTTTCGCTCGTTACGGGGATGCTCCCGTGCCCCGGGACAGCGAAATGACCGCTGCCGACAGAGAGCTTTTGCTGGGCGAGGAGTTTTCTGACCTTTATATAAGCTATCTTACTATGAAGATGGAGCTTCACTCGGGCAATATCACAGGCTACGTAAATGCGGCAGCGCTTTACAACAGCGCTTACCTTTCCTTTATGCAGCACTACAACCGCACCCACGAGGCTAAGGGTGCAAAAATAAGCATAGACTGAGGGGGTACGTTATGTTTTTTCCGAAATTAAAGGCATATAAGGAAAAGAGCCTTTCTGTAAACAAATTCGGCTCCCTTGTTTTCGGTGAGGCTGTGCCCGACGGCTGCTTTGCCGACAGTCTTAACCTTACGGGGGATAAATACCCCCTTATGAGCGCAAGGGACAAAAGAGCAGAGTATAAGTCCTCTTATCCCCTCGGTTTCGGGGGTGAGAGCGTGACGGCTGTTCTTGATACGCCCTCGGGACTTCTTATCTGCACCGAAACGGCTGTATACCTTGACGGCGTGAAAATTGAGGGTGCCGTGCTTTCGGGCAAGACAGCCTTCCGTCAGGCAATACTTACGGGCAGAAACATATTCATCTGCCCCGACGGGATATATATAAAATGCACCGATGAGGGTGTGTCGGTGAGCCTTTGCAATTTCACGGTGAGCGCCCCTGAGGCAGAGCTTACCTACTGCACCGAGGACGGCACGGACGTCTTTCCTCAGTACTTCGGAGATATTCCGCAGTCAGCCGTGACGGGGGATACCCTCGTTCTTTCCGACGGCAGTAAAATGGAGCTTATGGGCTTTACGGGAGAAAAGTGGATAAAGGAGTCTGACCTTTATTTCCGCCTGTGTATGCCCTTTGATTTTACGGGCATTTCCGAGGGAGACTCCGTTTACGTAAAAAGTAAGGGCGGACTGCTCAGAGACGGCTATTTCACCGTAAAAACCGTGTTCTCCGACTCTCTTGTGCTTTCGGGCAATATAAATTCCGACGGTGTGATAGCCCAGGTTTCGCTGTCACGGCGTATACCGAAAATGGATTTTGCCGTTGAGCACAATAACCGCATCTGGGCGTGCCGGTACGGTGAGAACAACGAGGGCGAATTTGTAAATGAAATCTATGCTTCAAGGCTCGGCGACCCTACCGAATGGGGAAGCTTTCAGGGCATTTCCACGGATTCCTACACCGTGTCTCTCGGCTGTCCCGGAGAATTTACGGGTGTCGGCAAGGTGGGAAACGAGGTGGTTTTCTTTAAAGACAGCTGTCTTATAAGGGTGCTGGGCTCTTCACCCTCGGAGTTTACCGTTTACACCGTCCCCGGCAGAGGCATTGAAAAGGGACAGCATAAGAGCCTTGTGAATCTCGGGGAGAGGCTTTTTTATAAAAGCACCGAGGGAATTGCAGTTTATGACGGCACTCTTCCCTTTCTTGTGTCCGAGCGTGATGCCTTTACGGGCTTTAAGGAAGCCGTTGCAGGCTATGACGGCGGAAAGTACGTTATTGCCATGACCTCTCCCCGTGGGGACAGAGCCGTTTACGTATATGACACGGGAAACGGCCTGTGGCACAGGGAGGATGACAGCTTTCATACTCTTTGTATGTTCAGAAAGGACGGAAATCTTTTTTACGTCTCACGGGATAACCGTGTATTTGTCCGTGACGGAAAAAGGCTTACACCCGAAAACAGCTATCTGCCCCTTTACGGTGAGGTTGCCTTCACTCCCGAGTCGGAGGAAGAGGTCTTATGGTACGGAGAAACGGGAAAGCTCTGCCGTAATATCACCTCCCATAACAAAAGGGTAAGGGCGCTGAGATTTTCGCTTACCCTTTCCGAGGATGCCGTTTTCAGAGTGCTCATAAAGCCTGATTCCGCAGAGTGCTTCAGAGAGCTTTTCTTTCTTGATAAGAAAACCGACGGCATATTTTCCTGCTGTGTAAGAGTGCCCGGGTGCAAATTCTTTACCCTTCGGTTTGAGGGTCAGGGAGATTTTACTCTTCACGGCATTGATGCGGTAACGGGACTTACGGGAGAGGTGACTGATATTGAATAAAAATACCGATAACGAAAAAATATACACCCTGCTTTTACAGTTAAAGGAGGAGGTCACAAGACTTTCTTTGCAGGTAAAGGCACTTAAAAACGAACTGAAAGGAGTGAAAACAGGTGGCTAAAAGGTTTACGTCCGATGAAATTCTGCAGATGGCGGTGGGTCTTATTCCCAAGGATATGGAGGCTGACCTTGACCTTGACGGAAAAATAACCGCCTCCGATGCAAGATACGTAAAAAGGCAGGAGGAGGGCAAGCTCCCTCTTGATACCCCCTCCATGATGGCGGAAAACATTGCAAAGCGCATACTTAAGGAGAATTCCTCCTTTTCCTACGACCCCGAGGGGGACCCCCTTCTTTCTCAGTACAAAAAGCAGTACGAAGAAGAGGGCAAAAGGGCCTCCGAGGATATTATGGGAAGGGCTTCGGCTCTTACGGGAGGCTACGGCAATTCCTACGGCAGTAAAATTGCCGCCGACAAAATGGCTGAATTTTCCGAAATGTCCGCAGATAAGGCCTCGGAGCTTGAGGAGAGAGCCTACAAAAGGCACAAGGACAGTATTGAGAGTCTTTATTCACTTTATTCTCTTATGACGGATGAGGCAAAAAAGGAGGATGACAGAAAAAAGGCTGCTCTTGATTTTGCGGTGCTTGCCTCCGAAATGGGTGACGACTCCTTCATTAAGGAGCTGGGCATTGACCCCCGGGACGACGACTTTAAGAAGCTTAAGGAGCAGGCTGAGCTTTTCGCAAAATACGGCGACTATTCGGGTCTTCGTGAGCTTGGCATTGATACCTCGGCGCTTGAAAGCGGAAAGAGATATGAGCTGGCTGAGCTTTTTGCCAAGTACGGGGATTATTCTCTTCTCGGCGCTCTCGGTGTTGATACCTCACGGCTTACCGATGAGGATAAAATCACCCTCGCTGAGCTTTTTGCAAAATACGGCGATTATTCAAAGCTCAATCAGCTTGGTGCGGATACTAAAAACCGTGAGCTTGAGGAGTACTATGACAGACTTCTTAAGAAGCAGAAGGTATGGTGAGTGCTTGATTATACTTAATAACGGTCACACAGCCCTTTCCCCCGGAGGTGTTTCGGGGGGAAGGACGGAGTACGGGGAATGTGCAAGGCTTATAAATGCGGTGAGTAAATGTCTTGAGGGACTTCCCGTGAAAATAACCGAGGGCACAAAGGGGTATTCGGATGAAGGTCTTCTTTTTGTGTTTCACAAGGGCACCTCGGAAAAAAATAAGAAAAACGGCGGTGCGGAGATTTTTGTTTCCGCAGATGCCTGCGCACGGACGCAGTACAATGCCTACCGTATGCTAACGGCCTTCTGCGGTGAAAACGGCTACCGCTACAGAGGGGTACATACCCTGACGGAAAAAAGTCCCTTCAGATGTCTTTTCACCTCGGATAATGAAGATGCATATCTTATAAAGGCAGGATATATTGACTGTCCTGCCGACAGCAAAGTCCCGGACAGACCCTCGGAAAGCGCCGTTTGTGCCCTTTCACGGGAGATTATGAGAATTTACAAGGAGAAAATAAATGAAGATTACAGCTGATTTCAAGCGCACTCAGAGCGGTGAAAATCTTTCAAGGCTTATCCGCTTTTTTGTGGAGGAGGAGCTTCGTGACAAAAAAGCAAAGCTTGGTTTTATAACGCCTCTGGGCAACATATATTTTACAGAGGAGCTGTCTTACGAAAACGGTGAGGGCGAATACCTTCTGCCTGCCTCCCTTACCGACGGCAGGGGAGTGCTGGTATGCCAGCTTTATCTGACGGATGAAAAGGGCTTCGTTATGAAAAGTCCGATGCTGAACGTCCCCGTTTATCCTTCAATAGACAGCACGGATAATATTCTTGTGCCCGAGGGGGATTTAAGAAGCCTTGACCGTGTGTTTGACTATATTGATGCCAAGGCAGACCGTGAGCACAGCCACGGGGATTTGTATTTCACAAAGGAGGAGATTTCCGATATTGTGAATAATGCTTCAGCCTCTGTTGACCGCCTTATTGCAGACCTGAAGGCTCAGACCGATGTGCTTCTCTCGGGCAAGAGTGATGTAAATCATACTCACGACGGCAGATACTACACCGAGGAGGAGACTGACACACTTCTCTCGGGCAAGAGCGATGTAAGCCACATCCACGACGGAAGATACTACACCGAAGCGGAAACCGACTCTCTTATTACCGAGGCTGAGAATAATGCAAGAAGCCTTATTGATGCGCTTTCCGAGGATACGGAAATAAGGCTTGCAGGAAAAAGCAATACCTCCCACACCCACGACGAGAGGTACTACACGGAAGCCGAGACGGATAAGCTTATTGCCGCTACGGAGCTCAAGGCTCAGCAGTTAGTGTATGAGCTTGATACGGAAATTGCAGAAAAGCTCTCGGGAAAGAGTGACACCAATCACACTCACGACGGCAGATATTACACGGAAGAAGAGACTGACTCTCTTCTTACAGAGGCTGAAAATAAGACACAGGCTCTTATTGATACACTTTATGAGCAGGCGGAAATACTTCTTGCAGGGAAAAGCGACACGTCCCATACCCACGACGAGAGGTACTACACGGAGTCTGAGACGGATAAGCTTATTGCCGCTACGGAGCTCAAGGCTCAGCAGTTAGTGTATGAGCTTGATACGGACACCGCAGAAAAGCTCTCGGGGAAGAGTGATACAAGCCACACCCACGACGGCAGATATTACACCGAAGGTGAAACTGACAGCCTTCTTTCGGGGAAGAGTGATGCGTCCCACGTTCACGATGACAGATATTATAAAAAGAGTGAAACAGACACTCTTCTCTCGGGAAAGAGTGATTCGTCCCACGTTCACGATGACAGATATTATAAAAAGAGTGAAACAGATACTCTTCTTTCGGGAAAGAGCGGTACAAACCACGTTCACGATGACAGATATTATAAAAAGAGTGAAACGGATACTCTTCTTTCGGGAAAGAGCAATACGTCTCACAACCACGATGAGAGATATTACACAGAGGCTGAGACCGACTCTCTTGTTGCAGCAGCGGAGCTTAAGGCTCAGCAGTTAGTGGCAGGACTTGATACGGAAATTGCAGGAAAGCTCTCGGGCAAAAGTGACTCGAATCACACCCACGACGGCAGGTATTATACCGAAAGCGAGATAACAAGTCTTCTGTCGGGAAAGAGTGATACCTCTCACACTCACGACGGCAGATATTATACGGAATCGGAGGTCAACAGCCTTCTGTCCGCAAAAAGCAACAGCAGCCACTCTCACGGCTATACCGAAATTACGGGAACGCCTGCCGATCACGTTACCGAGCAGGGTGCTTCAGGCAATTGGACGTACCGCAAATGGAATTCGGGCGTTGCAGAATGCTGGGGAACCTTTTCATACGTTAAGGGAACGGCGCTTGGAGAGGGCAAGAGCCTGCAGTTTGATATCAGTCTGCCCTTTACCTTTTACGATAATACCTATACCGCATTGGTTATTCCCTATGAGAATGTCCGAAAAATTGACAAGGCATATCCCATTACACAGTCCACGGCATCCTTCAAGGTGTTCATAAGACTTGAAAATTCCGAATACGGAACCTCAGGAGCCATAAGCGAAACCGAAGCTGTGGGTGTGAGAGTGCACATCCTCGGCAGATGGAAATAACAGCTTATCTGCAGCTTCAGAAAGGAGATTTTTTATGATAAAAATTTTTATAGATCCCGGTCACGGCGGAGCTTCAATCGGTGCTTCTTATAAGGGCAGGCTTGAGCAGGACGACTGCTTAAGGCTCTCCCTTGCCGTCCGTGATATTCTTTTTACACAGAAGGGCGTTGAAACAATGCTCTCCCGTGAGGACAATTCCGACCCCGACCTCTTAGAGCGTGCCGAAAGGGCAAACGGCTGGGGTGCGGACTACTATATTTCAATCCACCGCAATGCCTTTACTCCCGAGGGTGCAACCGGTGCCGAGGCGTGGGTTTATTCCGCCGTTGAAACCGACGGCATTACCTATAATATGGCAAAAAATATCGTTGACGGTGTGTGTGCCGTCACGGGCTACCGCAACCGTGGTGTAAAGAAGGGTGCCCCTGCTTACCGTGACTATGCGGTGAACAGCTACACCAAAATGCATTCCTGCCTTCTTGAGGTAGGCTTCATTGACAACACGAAGGATAACACCGTATTTGATACGGCGTTCCCTGAAATTGCCCTTAGTATTGCAAAGGCACTTATGGAGAATATGGGGCTCACCTTTATCCCTCCCGTCATAAAGGGGGATGCTGACGGTGACGGTAAGGTAACAGCCTTTGATGCCCGTCTTATTCTCCGTGCCGCAGTAGGACTCGAAAAGCTTGATACCGCAAAGGGGGACGTTGACGGGGACGGAAAAATCACATCGGAAGATTCCCGTAAGGCTCTTCGCATCGCAACGGGATTGGAGGAATAATTATGGAAAATAAGATAAATATAAAGGACCGTCTTAAATCGTGGGCTGTGTGGGTCTCGGTTCTCGGCGCCGTGGGTGTAATACTCAATGCCTTCGGTGTTTTCCGGAAAATCGGCATTGACAGCACCACCTTCGACGTCATTGTCAATGCCGTCGGCACAATCCTTATAGCCTTCGGTATTTTGAATAATCCTACTGATAAAACCTGTTTTTGAGCATAATTCAGCAAAAGAGATGTAAGTACGGTAGGGGCGGGGTTGCCCCGCCCGCAAAAAAAGAAACAACCCTCAGGAACTTTTGCGAAGCAAAAATATAACTCACCGAAGGTGAATATAACTGCCCGTAAGGGCAATATAACTCATTCCGCAAGGAATGAATATAACTGCATAAATTATCGAAGATGATTTATGCCTGTAAGGATGGTGAATATGAATCTCACAAATGAGGACAAGGAATATCTTCACGAAACCTTTATTTCCCGTAAGGAGTGTGCCGAGTGCACAAGGGGTATCCGTGAGGAGCTGGCTCAGGGTTCGACCGCCTTTGCCACAATAAGACAGGATTTGCAGTACATCAAGGAAAAAATCGACTCTAAATCAAAATTCAACGTGTCGGTTGTCATTTCCGTGATTCAGGGTATATGCACCCTTTTAGTCACACTCATCGCCGCACGCCTCGGCGCATAAGGTATGATTTTTCTGTGAGGAAAAAACTCAGGGTAGGGGAGGGGTTTCCCCTCCCGTAAGGTCTGTTTGCAGATAACTTTCCGTGAGGCTGTGCCGTAAAGCCGCAAATTATATTGAAATATTTTCCTTTCTGTGCTAATATAATTACAGTACAAAAGAAAACGGGCGGGAAGACCCCGCCCCTACCCTGTAAGGGGAAATTTACTGTATCAAGGGGAATTTTTATGGCATTCGAAAAAGTAGATATTAATGATTTATGCTTTTCGCCCGTGAAGGCAATAGGTGAGGACTGGGGCATACTTACGGGTGTATCCGACAAGGGCTTTAACTCAATGACCGTCAGCTGGGGCAGCGTGGGTGTATTATGGAGTAAGCCTGTGGTGTTCGCATTCGTCCGCCCCGTAAGACACACCTTCGGCTTTATGAATGACGGGGAGATGTTCTCCCTTGCCGTTATGAATAAGGAAATTCACAAGAAAATGGCGGTTTTCGGCTCAAAAAGCGGAAGAGATGTTGATAAATACAAGGAATCGGGAATGACGGCTTCCTTTGAGGACGGCGTGCCTTACCCTGAAGAAGCTCAGCTTATTTTCATCTGTAAAAAAATCGCAAATACCGATATGACACCCGACTGGTTTATTGATGAAGGGATTGACCCCGATAATTACCCCAAAAAGGATTATCACCGTATGTATATCGGCGAAATTGTGACGGTTCTGAAAAAAGTTTAAAGTTTTTGAAAAAAAGTGTTGACAAGAGGGATTTCTTCTGTTATAATCCCTCTTGCGCCTGAGGGGATACCCTTTGGAAGCAGTCGGTGTCTATAACATTGAGGTCCCACCCGTTCCCATCCCGAACACGGTAGTTAAGCTCAATCGTGCCGAAAATACTTGGCGGGCAGCCGCCCGGGAAGATAGGTCGTAGCCGGCACAAAAAACAGCTCACAATAGTGTGAGCTGTTTTTTTGTACCTCTTACTTCTTCACTATTCACTATTCACTTTTTTGGCGGTGATTGTATGAAATTTTTGCAAGAAATTATTGACTTTACTCCTTCTTGTTCTCAGGAAATATCAGATA
>JAZNAI010000123.1:0-4032 GCA_045586465.1 Acutalibacteraceae bacterium
ATTGTAAGCCTCTTCGGAGCGGATTTCGTATCTTGCCTTTGTGTATTCACCGGGATGGTTGATAACACTTACACCGCCTGCATTGTGGATGCCCTTAACAGCATCCTCGTAGGTTGTGATTTTTGTCTGTGTGAAATCTGCAAACCAGCCGTTAATGTGAGCGTTTACTGAAAGTGCATTGTTTTCGTTTCCGAAGGGAACACGGAGAATCTTTGAGCCGTCCTCAAGAACGAGATAATCGTCGCCGTTTTCTGTTACAACAGAGTAGGAAACGCCGTTGTCAAATTCACCTTCATTGCCGAGGGCAACAATCGGACCCTCTGTTTTACCGATAAGGCTCATAGCACCGTAGATCAGCTTGTTTTCGCTGTTTTCGGACCAAGAATAGTTTACTGTGCCGTGGTCGGTTGTTGCAACAATGTCGAAGCCCGTTTCTGCGTGGCGCTGAAGAGAAGCCTTGAGAGTGTCATCACCGTCACTTGCATTTGTGTGGGTGTGAAGTGCGGTCTTGTAAGCCGTAACCTCATCCCAGCTTATGTTTTCATAGGGATTTGTAATTTCATAGGAGCCGTCTTCCTCTGCGGCAAAGGAAATTACTGCAAAGGGTACAGTCATTAAAACCGTGAGGATAAGAGCAATTGCAGCTTTGAAGTTTTTCATAATATTACTCCTTATATTCAAGATGATTTCATTTTAGCATAACATTTATTTTTGTTCAACAGTTTTTTTGTCTTTTTTTCTGACGTTGCAGACAGCCGTAAAAACAGCCTCCGCATCGAAAATAAGAAGAGTTTTTGCCGCCTCGTTAAGAGTGTTTCCCGTGGTGCACACATCGTCTATTACGAGAATATTTTTCCCTTTTATTTCATCTGTGAGCTCCTTTGCAGGCTCGAAAACCCCCGAAAGATTTCCGCTTCGGGCAATTCCTCTGAGATTATGCTGGCTTTTCGTGGGGAACTCCTTTGTAAGCAGGGGCAGGCACGGGATACCCGAATGAACGGACAGTCTTCTTGCGATAAGCTCTGCCTGATTGTATCCCCTGAGAAATTTTGCAAAGGGTCGCATAGGGATAAAGGTTATAATATCAGTTTTTCCGAGAAAATCTCTGTTTTTAAGCTGAAGAAGAATTGCCTTTGCAAAGGTGTCGGCTATATCGCGGCGCAGATGGAATTTCAGACGGAAAATGTTTTTTCTTGCTTCCTTTTCGTGATAGAAAACAGCTGAGAATTTTTCGTAATAGAGTCTTTTGCCGCAAAGACATTGTGACAGGTGAAGACCGCATACGTCACAAAGCCCCGACTTTTTATCGGGCTTTATTACGAGCTTTTCGCAGTCCTCGCAGTAAGGGAGAAGGCTTCCCGTGATTTTGTCGCAGCCGCAGCATCTTAACGGGAAAAAGGCATCCTTTAAGGGTGAATTCTTCATAACAGCCCGTTTTCTTTAAGTATGCGGTTGAGTCTTGCAACGGGAAGACCGACAACGTTGTTGTAATCGCCGTTTATTGATTTTACGAGAGTACAGCCCTTGCCCTGAATTCCGTATGCACCTGCCTTATCGGCAGGCTCGGCAGTTGCGATATATGCACGGATTTCTTCTCCGGTAAGACTGTAGAACGAAACCTCGGTTTTCTCTGCAAAGATATATTTTTCTTTGCCGTGAAGCACGCATACGCCCGTGAATACCTCATGGGTTCTGCCCGAAAGGGAGGACAGCATAGAAAATGCATCGTCTTCATCTTTCGGCTTGCCGAGAATTTTTCCGTCAAGCACAACAACCGTGTCAGCGGAAATTACGGTGTCGTCGGGGAAGTCTTCTGCTACTGCCTCACCCTTTATTACGGCAAGGCTTTTTACCGTTTCCTCGGGGGAAAGGGCAGGGTCGGTTATTTCCTCAGCATCGGATACCTTAACGGTAAAGTCTTCCGTTATGAATTTCAGCAGCTCACGTCTTCGGGGTGAGGCTGATGCCAGTATTATTGCCATAATTATTCTCCGATAATTTCTTTAAGTGCCTTTGAAAGCTGATCGGGGCAGGAGGTTGGCTTGAAGCCGCAGCGTATACCTGAAAGTCTGTCGATTACATCCTTTGCATCCATTCCCTTTACGAGAGCTGAGATTCCCTGGGTGTTACCCTTACAGCCGCCGATGAAGCGAACGTTTTCAATAACATTGTTTTCACCCATATCAATTTCAATTGCCCCGGCACACGTTCCCTTTGTTTTGTAGGAATAAGTCATTTTTTATTCTCCTTGATCTGATTCATTGTCTGTATCTGTAAAGAATGATTTTACGTCATTCCATATTTTTTCTATATCCTTTACGGTGTCATCAGCAGCTTTTCTGATTGTGCTGTAAATGTTAAGCAAGCGGTTTGCCGCTTTGTTTTTTGCCGTAAGCTCCTTAAAGCCTGAAAGAATCTCCGAGTACTGCTTTGAAAGCTCCTGTCTTAACTCCGTGAGCTTATCGGTGCTTGCAAGCAGTTCCTCGTATTTGTTTTCCGCCGCATCCTTTATAAGGTCTGCCTTTTCGCTGACCGTTGCCCTGAAGGCCTTCAGCTTCTTCATCAGCTTACTGATGTCGGCGGCTGCCTTGACGGTAAGGGTCAGGTCAACTGCAAGGACTGCCAGAATCACAAATACCGCAATTGTTCTGACATTCTGCGGAATAAAGCTCAGAACATACTGATATACGGGTGCAATGAGATATACGTACACAAACGCAAAGATTGCCCAATAGCAGGTGTGCTTGAAGCAGATTCTGCCGTGAAGGTTAAGGAAATTATTTGAATAGTCCCACCAACGGGCATTGAAAAGCTTTTCCATTATGTAGCTTGTGGCATATTCGACTATATCCGCCAGCACCATACCCAAAAGGAGTACGGGGATAAGCCTTTTTTCAATAGGCTGAGAGAGAGGAACGAGAATAAGCTCAAAAACCAGACAGCCCGTGCCGTATATGGGACACATAGGTCCGTATAAAAAGCCGCTGTTAATTATCTTTCTTTCACCGAGTGAACGGTAGGTGCATTCTATTGCCCAGCCTATAGCGCTGAAAATAAAGAACATAAATACATAATTTATTATAACATCAAACATTGCAATACTCCGTTATTTATTCATTCCGGAATTGATTCTGAGAAGCTTCTTCTCAAATTCCTTTTTTAAGTTTTCGTCCTTACTGAGCTTCATTTCCTTGGAAGCGCAGTATTTATCGGAAAAGGTGACAATTAAACCTTCTATTGAGGAGGGAGGAAGAATTGTCAGAGGCCACATATGGCGGAGAATTATTTTTTCTTCCTTTTTAGTAAGATCGGGACAGAGAAGCTTTGCGTTGGTTGCGGCAAATTTCGGGTGTCTGAAGCCGTGGGGACGGTGCGACCAGTCGGGGTCGTGCCAGTCGTAATATACGAGGTCGTGAAGAATCGCACCTCTTGTTGCCGCCTTTACGTTGCAGCCGAACTTTTTTGACAGCACGTAGCTCATATAGGTTACGGCTCTTATGTGATCAAGGCGGTTGCAGGTGCTGTGCTGAGGATACTGACGCATTGACTGAACCTCATCGGTACAGTAAAGGTATCCGACGTAAGAGAAAAACTCGGGGTCCTTCTCGGGGGACAGCGCATAGGATTTTACGAATATATCAAAAAGCTTTTCCATGGGTATCGGCTCTCCAAAAATCAAAATACACAGTAATATTACCATATATATGTTAAAATATCAATAATCAAGGTTGACATTTTTTGTTCGATGATATAGAATACTCCCTGCGAGTAGGACGGGCAATTACGCTTGATTTTTCAGGTGAGGAAAGTCCGGGCTCCACAGAGCAGGGTAACGGCTAACGGCCGCCGAGGGTGACCTTAAGGGAAAGTGCAACAGAGATATACCGCCTGCTTAAAGCAGGTAAGGGTGGAAAGGCGAGGTAAGAGCTCACCGGCATACAGGAGACTGCTATGCCCTGTAAACCCTATCCGGAGCAACACCGACAGAAGTGGCTTGCTCGGCCATAACTTCGACGGGTGGCGTGAGCGCAG
>JAZNAI010000124.1:0-3168 GCA_045586465.1 Acutalibacteraceae bacterium
GGCTGTATATTTTTCCATAACACCAAAGCCGAGGTGCTCACGGTGCTCGGAAACATCACGGTAAAAACAGTATTCGCACGAAAGGTTGCAAAGTGATGAAGCAGGTTTGATCATCAATGATAAAGGCGGCATATTATGAAATCACACCTCGTCTGTTGTGTTTGAAATCGTCTGTCACTTCGTGAAGTTTTGCTTTGTATCTGTCGGAGATTTCGGGATATACGGGAGTGCGGTTGTAGTTTTCCGCATAGTCATCATTGAGTATGTGAAGCCAGTTTTTGCGGTTTTTATCCCAGAATGCGGAGTTATCGTTCTGAATTTTTTCAAAATATTTAAAGGTTATATGCTCGTTATTCTCAAGCACTCCGAATTTATAATCGGGATACTTTTCTTTAATCTCACTTACGGGAACGGTGTACTGAATTGCCTTTACGACCTCACGCTTCATATGAAGAATGGGGCTGTCAACAGTATGTATAACCGTATCATCACGAAGAAGAGCAGCTATTGAAACACCGTCAATCTCACGGTCTGTGGGCAGATAATTTTCCTTTCCGCCGCCCGTAATTCCGCAAAGCTCAACAAGAGTGGGATAAAGGTCGGTAAGGACTGCAGAGGACTTTCTTTCTGTGCCTGTCTCACCGAGCTTTCCGTCAGCATTATCCCAACGTATCATAAAAGGCACCTTCTGACCGCCCTCATAAGCAAGATATTTTCCGCCCCGAAGATCCGAAACAGAGCCTTCCAAAGCGGGACCGTTGTCACTTGTAAATACGATAATTGTGTTTTCAAGGACACCGAGCTTTTCCATTTCTGCAAAGAGAAGTCCCAGATAATGGTCAAATTCCGTCACGCAGTCAACGTAAGTGCCCATTCCCGTTGTGCCGTCAAAATCGTCACCTGCATAAACGGGAGCGTGAGGCCAGGGAGAAGCATAGTAAGCAAAGAAGGGCTCATCATTTTCTGCCTTTTCGGAAATCCACTCCGTAATCTCATCGTGAATCCATTTTGTTGCCATACTCTGATCTTTAAGCTCATTTGTGCCGTGGACAATTTCCCATTCACCGTTTTCCTCCGTAACGTGATAGAAGGGAGTCATATCGTTTACGTGGTGGCTTCCGTAGAAATAATCAAAGCCCTGATTTGTGGGGAGATATTCGCCGTAATCACCGAGATGCCATTTACCGAAGGCACCGGTTGAATATCCTGCCGCCTTAAAGGTTTCTGCTACCGTTATTTCGTCACCAAGCATTCCGTCGGCATTGTTGCCCATTTCAATTGAATTGAAAATTCTTGTCTGAGCAAAGGGTGAAAGAGTATCAACCGTAGGATAAATTACGTTATCGGCATAGCCTCTGTAGGGATATCTTCCCGTAAGGGCCGCAAAGCGTGCGGGAGAGCAAACTGAGTATGCCGAATAGAAATTCGTAAGATTAAGTCCGTTTTCACCGATAGAATCAATATTGGGAGTATCATATATTGCACCGTTAAGTGAAACGTCACCCCATCCGAGGTCATCCATAAGAATAAAAAGCACGTTGGGGGAATCCTTGTCGGCTGTTTTATCAACGCCGTCAAGATAGCCGTCGTGACCCTCCCAGAGTCTGTCAGTATTGGGCTTTGAGCGCATATTCATTGTGAGCACATAAAGAACGCTTGTACCTAAAAGAAAAATTCCGAAAACTGCCGAAAGAAGCTTCTTTGTTCCCGTATTCTTAAAGCTCTTCTTTGCAATAAAGAAAAGTCCCCATAAAGCCACAGCCGTGGGAGAAATAAGAAGAATATTTCCGAGTATTCTTGTAAAGAAATTGCCCTCACCCGTTAAAAGGGGATGCTCGGCAGAGGAAAAGCCTGCAAGACCTGAGGTAAAGGCGCCGAAGCCTGCATCCGCACCGAAAATGGTGTAATAAGCGGCAATACCGATTCCTGCAAAGGCATATGCAAAAACAAAGGGAGCATAAACCTTGTTTTTGAAAATAAGTCCAAGCACAATAAGTGCTGAAGCAATGCACATAAAGGCAACGGACACAACAGCTATAATGTTAAGCCGTCCTATAAGAAGCGCAAGCATAAGACCGATTCCCGCAACCATTACGGCTATGGGAAATATTTTTTTGCCCGTATCAAGCTCAATATTCTTTTTCATACGTCACTCTCCATAAAATTATACATTCATTATATTATATATCCGCACCGCTTGTCAACAAATGCAAAATGACAAAAAAAGATTGTGTTAAGGAATTTAATGTTATATAATTACACTATTAAATTCGCACGGAGAAAAAAAATATGGCTTCAAAAAATGATATTACACAAAGATTGGCAACAGCTTCCGTTCCGAAGCTTCTTATTTCCCTGGCAATTCCCTCGGTAATTGCTCAGATAGTAAACCTGCTTTATAACATTGTAGACAGAATCTACATAGGACATATGGATTCTGCCGATTCTACTGCCCTTACGGGTGTGGGACTCTGCTTTCCCATAATATGCCTTATCGGAGCATTTACAATGCTTATAGCTCAGGGCGGAGCACCGAGAGCCGCAATTTTTATGGGAAAGGGAGACAATAAATCCGCACAGAAAATTCTTGGAAGCTGTTTTTCGGCACTAATAGTTATGTCTGTTGTACTGACATCTGTTTTTCTTATATTCTCCGAAAAGCTTCTGTGGATGTTCGGCGCATCCGATGACACTATAGGCTATGCGCTTGATTATATAAACATATACACCCTGGGCAGTATCTTCGTGATGATTTCCATGGGACTTAATCTCTTTATCTCTACTCAGGGCTTTACTCTTTTCAGTATGGGCACGGTGCTTATCGGTGCAGGGCTTAATATTGTCCTTGACCCGTTATTTATCTTTGCTTTCGATATGGGTGTTAAGGGTGCGGCAATTGCAACTGTTATCTCACAGGGTGTTTCGGCAGTATGGACACTTCTTTTTCTTACGGGCAAAAAGACAAAGCTGAAGCTCAATATCCGTGATATGAAGCCTGACTTAAAGCTTCTTCTCCCCTGTCTGGGACTTGGTCTTGCTCCCTTTGTTATGCAAAGCACCGAGGCTGTTATAAATATTGCATTCAATTCCTCCCTGCAGAAATACGGCGGTGATATTGCCGTGGGAACTATGACAGTTGCCGCTACATTAATGCAGGTTATGTGGATG
>JAZNAI010000125.1:0-4126 GCA_045586465.1 Acutalibacteraceae bacterium
CAAAGCTTACGAAAAGAATCCCGCAAAATACGTTATGATGCCCGGCAACGCAATAAAAAGACACGTTGACGTTGAAAACAGAATAAGAGCACTTGAGGAATATGCAGAAAGCTCTCCCCTCAATACCGTTGAGGACAACGGTGCTGAAATCGGCATCATCACATCAGGTATTACATATGCTTATGCTAAAGAAGCACTCGGGACTCAGGCAAACTTCTTAAAGCTCGGTATGGCTTATCCCATGCCCGTAAAGCTCATAAAAGATTTTGCCGCTAAATGCAAAAAGGTATATGTACTTGAGGAGCTTGATCCCTTCATTGAAGAGCATTGCAGAGTAAACGGCATAGACGTAATCGGAAAGGTTGCCTTCACTCTTCTCGGTGAATACAGCGTAAACCTTATTAAGAAGGTTGTTCTCGGAGCAGAAATTGAAGACGTTAAGCCCGAGCCCATTCCTGTGCGTCCTCCCGTTATGTGTGCAGGCTGTCCCCACAGAGGCACCTTCTATGTGCTCAAAAAGCTCGGTCTTACCGTTTCCGGTGACATCGGCTGTTATACACTCGGTGCTGCGGCTCCCCTGGGCGCAATTGATACAACAATCTGTATGGGTGCATCTGTCAGTGCCGCTCACGGTATGGCAAAGGCAAGAGGTGCCGAATTCAACAAGAAGCTGGTTTCCGTAATCGGTGACTCAACCTTTATGCATTCAGGTATCACGGGACTTATTGATATTGTTTATAATAAGGGCGCAAATACAGTTCTTATTCTTGATAATTCCATTACAGGTATGACAGGTCATCAGGACAATCCCACGACGGGCAGAACAATCAAGGGTGAGCCTACAAAGCAGGTTGATCTTGAGCTTCTCTGCAAGGCTGTCGGTATTGATAACGTTGTAATTGCTGATCCCTTCGACGTTAAGAACTTTGAAAAGGTTGTCAAGGAAGAGACAGCAAAGGATGAGCCCTCGGTTATCATCGCTCAGCGTCCCTGTGCTCTTCTTAAAACCGTAAAATACACAGGCAGATGTGTAATCACAGATAAATGTAAAAACTGTAAGATGTGCTTAAAGGCAGGCTGTCCCGCAATCACAGTAAAGGACGGAAAACCCTTTATTGATGCAACACAGTGCAACGGCTGCGGTCTTTGTATGAATATATGCCCCTTTGATGCTATAGAAAAGGAGGAGGCTTAATATGGAAACCAGAAGCATTATGATAGTCGGAGTCGGCGGTCAGGGCACCTTACTCGCAAGCCGTATTCTCGGAAATGCGGTTATCAGCCAGGGCTGGGACGTCAAGGTTTCAGAGGTTCACGGTATGAGTCAGCGAGGCGGCTCAGTTGTAACCTATGTACGCTACGGCGAAAAGGTGCACTCCCCCATTATTGACAAGGGCGGCGCTGATATGATTTTAGCATTCGAGCTTCTTGAAGCTAAGCGTGCTCTCCCCTTCCTTAAAAAGGACGGAAAAATTATAGTAAATACTCAGCAAATCGATCCTATGCCTGTCATTATCGGTGCGGCTGAATATCCCGAGAATCTTACGGATAATCTCAAGGTAAGCGCTGATACAACGGCAGTTGATGCTCTTTCCCTTGCAAAGCGAGCCGGCAATCCCAAGGCAGTCAACGTTGTTTTAATCGGCGTTATGGCTAAAAACTGGGACATTCCGCACGAGGTATGGACCGATACAATAAAGAAAACCGTTCCCGAAAAATTCCTCGAAGTAAATCTTAAGGCATTCGAGCTCGGATACAACTCATAAGGAGAATAACAATGAAAGAATTAAACAGAAAAATAGAACATCTTTCCGATTCCGTCATCAGAAGAATGACAAGAATTTCAATGGAATGCGGTGCAATTAACCTTTCTCAGGGCTTCCCCGATTTCGATCCTCCCAAGTTCATTATGGATAACCTCGCAAGAGTAGCATCAGAGGGTCCTCACCAGTATTCTCCCACCTGGGGCGCATATAACTACAGAGCCGCTGTTGCAAAAAAGGTCGGAATGTTTATGGGTATTGAGCTTGATCCCGACAAAAACGTTCTCGGCACCGTCGGCAGTACGGAGGCTATGATGGCTACAATGATGGCTATTTCGAACCCCGGCGACAAGATAGTTATCTTCTCCCCCTATTTCGAAAACTACGCTGCACAGAGCCTTTTCAACTCAATTGAGCCTATCTTCGTTCCCCTTGTTCCCCCTGCATTCACCTTTGATGCAGACAGACTCGAAGAGGCTTTTAAGGACCCCAAGACAAAGGCTATGCTACTCTGCAACCCCTCTAACCCCTCAGGCCGTGTATTTACAAGAGAGGAATTACAGACAATTGCAGACCTTGCTATCAAATATGACGTAATCGTAATCACAGACGAAGTTTACGAGCACATCATTTTCGAGCCCCACAAGCATACTTACATTGCTTCTCTTCCCGGAATGTGGGAAAGAACAATCTGCTGCTCATCACTTTCAAAAACATACTCAATCACCGGTTGGAGACTCGGCTACATTGTAGCCTGCGAGGAGCTTATGAACCGCTGTAAGAAGATTCACGATTTCCTTACAGTCTGCGCTCCCTCTCCCCTTCAGGAAGCAATCGTTGCAGGTCTCGAAGCACCTATGTCTTACTATAAGGAGCTTCAGGACCACTACACTCATATGAGAGATATCTTTGTAGGCGGACTTAAGGACCTCGGCTGGAAATTCACCGAGCCCGAAGGCTCATACTTTATGATGGTTGATATCTCAGAGTTCCAGAAGGGCAGAACAGACGTTGAATTCTGCGAAGAGCTTGCATACAAGGTAGGCGTAGCCGCAGTTCCCGGTTCATCCTTCTTCCGTGAGGACGTTAACCACCTTGCTCGCTTCCACTTCGCAAAGAAGGACGAAACACTTTACGAAGCACTCGAAAGACTTTCAAAGATGAAAGAGCTAATGTAATAAATATAAAAAAAGCTTAAGGAGCCGAATCACTGCGATTCAGCTCCTTTTTTTTGATATTCAGTTATGATATTTGAACCATTTAACAAAGAGAGGCAACCAGGCATCCGCTAAAGGCTGATTTTCCGCCCTTCCGAGGCCGTGACCGCCGTAAGGGAAAATATGCAGTTCACAGGGAATTCCTGCTTTTATCAGGCTTGAAGCGAATCTTAAGGAACATTCCGGATTAACAGCAGAGTCCTCAGCAGTATGCCACAAAAATGCAGGCGGAGTATCCTCTCTGACGATATTCTCAGAGGAGAGCATTTTTATCATCTCCTCATCGGGATTCTCACCTAAAAGGTTATGAAGCGTTCCCTCGTGTGTTATTTCAGGATTAAGAGAAGCCACGGCATAGCAGGGCGCAAAGGTATCGGGACGGGAAGAAACCTTGTCAATTTCGTCGCCCTCGGCAAGTCCGTAATCAAAGCGAAGCCCCGTCATACAGGTAAGATGACCGCCTGCGGAAAAGCCGAGTGTTCCGATTTTATCGGGAGCAATTCCCCACTTCTCGGCATTGTATCTTAAAAGCCTTATTGCTCTTCTTGCATCCGTCTCCATAACGGGATGCTTATACGGCGCAATGCGGTAATTTAGATATGCCGCTGATATGCCGTTTTCATTGAGATAACGGCATATAGCATCACCCTCGTGGTCAATGCATACAAATCCGTACCCACCGCCGGGAATTACAAGCACACAGCCGTTTTCCTTTCCGTTATCGAGAAAATACTCGGTAATTGAAGGCGGCTCCTGATTATATTCTTCATTAAAATAAGGAACATCCTTTTCCCATAAATAAATCTTATTTTTCATAGCTGTCACCAACCTCGTTTTATATAATGATAATAACATCATACAAATGTATTGTCAATAAATGAAAAAAGAGAGAAGCCGAAACTTCTCTCTTAAAAGTTATATTTAACTTATTTAACCATGCTTGCGATTTCTGCTGCGAAATCGTCAACCTTCTTTTCAATGCCTTCGCCCTTTTCGAAACGAGTGAAGCTCTTAACTGCGATTTCTGCACCGAGAGCCTTAGCAACTGATGCAACGTAGCCCTTAACGTCACCGTCGAAGAGATCGGAACGAACGAATGCCTGCTCAAGAAGACAAACTTCCTTGATCTGCTTTGCAAGACGACCC